>JANPGL010000800.1:0-8595 GCA_031423915.1 Actinomycetes bacterium
GAACGGCGACGGGGCCGCGTCCCGCCCCGAGCTGCTCGGGTGCGTGCGGCTGGCCCTCGCCGGCGCGAGCGGCATGTGGGCCCGCCGCCCCGAGGGCCTCGAGGTGGCCGTCGGGCGCGGCGACGAGCGGTGGTCTCCCCGGCTCGGCCGGGCCCCGGCCGCCCCCCACGATGCCGTCGTGGCCGCCCTCGACCGGCTGACCGACGTACCGGCCATGCTCCCGCTCCGTCCCGGCGTCGTCGTCGGACTCGTGGGCCCCCGGGCGGCGACGCGCGCCCTCGCCCGGTCGCTGGTGGTGCAGGCGGCGACGGCGCTCGGCCCCGCCGACCTGCGGGTGGTCGCCCTGGCGTCGCGATCCAGCGCCCCGTGGCGCTGGGTGGCGTGGCTGCCGCACGCCGAGCACCCGGGCGACGGCCGCCCCCTCGTGGCCGCCGGCGATGCCGACGTCGATCGCCTCGTGGCCGACCTCCCGGCGGACGACCCCGCCGGGGCGGGCTCCGCCCCGCTGACGCTCGTCGTGGTCGACGACGCCTCGCTGCTCGGTTCGGCCACGGCGGCCGCGCGGCCCCTCGTGGCCGGCCGGCGCGGGGCCTGCGCCGTGGTCGTGCTGGCGGCGCAACCCGAGGCGCTCCCCGGGGCCTGCACGCACGTGCTCGCCGTGTCGGCGGCGGCCGATCGGGTGCGGTGGGTCCGGCACCCCGACCCGGCGGGCGACGTCGGCGGCGAGGTGCGCGTCGCCGGGACCGATCGGGCGACGGCGCGGGCGGTGGCCCGATCGCTGGCCCGCTTCGACGATCCGGAGGGGTCGGCGGTCGGATCGCTGCCGGCCGCGGTGCGGCTCGCCGACGTCTGCGGTGCGGCCGCGTCCGACCTCGGCGCGCTCGTGCGGGCGTGGTCGGGTCTCGGCGTCGACCCGCCGCCCCGCGCTCCGGTGGGCCTGGCCGCCGACGGCGTGGTCGAGCTCGACCTCGACCGTGACGGACCCCACGCGCTCGTGGCGGGCACGACCGGTGCCGGCAAGAGCGAGCTGCTGCGCACCTTCGTCGCCGCGCTGGCGATTCGCAGCCGACCCCACGACCTGTCGTTCGTCCTCGTCGACTACAAGGGCGGCGCCGCCTTCGACGCCTGCGCCGCGCTGCCCCACGTCGTCGGCGTCGTCACCGATCTCGACGAGGCCCTCGCCGAGCGGGCCCTCGTGTCGCTCGAGGCCGAGGTGCGCCGGCGGGAGCGGCTGCTGCGCGTCGTCGGCGCCGCCGACCTCACCGCGTACCGACGGGCGCCGGCCGCGCCCGAACCGCTGGCCCGGCTGGTCGTGGTCGTCGACGAGTTCGCCGCGCTCGCCGCCGAGCTTCCCGACTTCCTGCGGGCCCTCGTCGACGTGGCCCGGCGCGGCCGCAGCCTCGGCGTGCACCTCGTGCTGGCCACGCAACGGCCCGGCGGCGCGGTCAGCGACGACATCCGCGCCAACACGAACCTGCGCGTGTCGTTGCGCGTGCAGGAGGCCGCCGACGCCACCGATGTGGTCGGCGACGCGTCGGCGGCGCGGCTCCCACGCGACCGCCCCGGGCGCATGGTGGTGCGCCTCGGCGCCGGAGAGAGGCTCGTGGCCCAGGCGGCGTGGTGCACCGGACCGTGGACCGGCGGGGGAGCCAGCGCGGGTGCGACCGCCGTGGCGCGCCTGGCGGCCCACGACCAGACGGGCGTCGCACCGCCGAACGACCTCGGCGTCCCGACGGAGCTGGAGCGCGTGGTGGCCCTCGTGCGCGAGGCGCACGAGACCCTGGGGCTGCCGACGCCGCCCCGACCCTGGCTCTCACCCTTGCCCGACCACCTCGAAGCGGCGCACCCGGGACTCGGCCTCGTCGACGAGCCGGCGCGCCAACGCCAGGTGGTGCTGCGCGCCCCGGCGGCCACCAACCTGCTCCTCGTCGGCCCGACCGGTCGTGGCGTCGGATCGGCGCTGGTGGCCACGGCGTGCCGCTGGCTCGGCGACGGCGCCCACCTGTACGCCATCGACGCTGGCGGGGCACCCGGCCTGTCGGTGTTGCGCGACCATCCGGGTGTCGGTGCGGTCGTGCTCGTCGACGAGCTCGAACGTCTCGTGCGGCTGGTGCGCGTCCTGCGCGACGAGGTGGCCTCGCGGCGGGCCGGTTCGACCGACGGTCGCGCCCGCCTGGTGCTGGTCGTCGACGGTCTCGCCACCGTACGCGCCGTGCTCGACGAGCCGGCCACGTTCGACGCACTCGACGCGCTCGACGCGGTGATCGCCGAGGGCGCCGCGGTCGGGATGGTGACGTGCGGTTCGGTCGAGCGGCCCGCCGCGGTGCCGGCGCGCCTGATCGCGGCGTGCGGGGTGCGATGGGTGTTCCCGCTGCCGGACCCGACGGCGGCAGCCCTGCTCGGCGCGGGCCCGGCGCTGCCGGCGTCGTCGCCGCCGGGTCGGCTCGTCGTGCTACCTGACGGGTTGGTGGCCCAGGCGGTGCAGCCGACACCCGAGGACGTCGTGCGCGTCGTTCGGGCAGCGTCGAGCGCTCCCGTCGCCGCCCGGCCGAGGACCATCGGCGTGCTGCCGACGCTCGTCCCGGCGGCGTCCCTGCCGCCCGCCTCGGACCGGGGGGCGACGTGGTCGGTGACGGTCGGCGTGCGCGACCACGACCTGGCGCCGCTCGCCGTGGAACTGCACCACGGCGACCACCTCATCGTGGCCGGGCCGGCCCGCTCGGGAAAGACCGAGGCGCTCCGGATGTTGGCGTCGGCCCACGCGGGGGCCCGCCCTCGCCAGCGCCCGGCCGTGTACGTGCCCGGGCGTCGTGCCACCGGCTCCCCCGAGGGCGCCTGGACCGTCGTGCCGCGGGGCGATCTCGTCGCGGCGCTGACCGAGGGAGCGCCGCCGGCGCTCGTGCTCGTCGACGACGCCGATCTGGTCGACGACGACGACGGCGTGCTCGCCGCACTGACGGCCGGGGGCGTGGCGTCGGTGGTGGCGGCGGCGCGGCCCGACGCGATGCGTTCGCTCTACGGACACTGGACCCAGCGCGTGCGGCGCGGCCGGCTGGGGCTCCTGCTGCAACCGACGGGCGACCTCGATGGTGACGTGCTCGGTGTGGTGCTCCCGCGGCGGCCCCCGGGTCCGTTGCCGCCTGGCCGCGGCTACCTGGTGCGCGACGGGCGCGCCGAGTTGGTGCAGGTGGCGCTCAGCGCGCCCGGCCGAGCTTGAGCCGTCCGCCCGAGGCGAGGTCGCGTCGAGGCGCGAAGGGCAGCGGGTGGCGACGCGACACTCGCTTGAGCATCTCGTGCGGGAGCGTCACGTGGCCGGCTTGCCCAGGCGCGGTCAGCAGGTACACCTGATGTCGGTCCCCGGCCAGCCCGAGACGGCGTGCCGTGGCGATCACGTCGGCGAGGCGAAGGTCGAGCTCCGTGGCCGACCACATGAGCCGGCGCTGCTCGGTCGAATCGAACGGCACGTCGTCGCGTACGGCGATGATGCGCGGGATCTCGCGATGCAGCGTGCCATCGACGGAGTACGCGAGGTAGCGCACGGGGCGGAAGGCGCGGCCTGGCTCGCAGATGAACGCCGCACTGCGCTGGTACAGGTACCACGACACCGGTGAGGACACGATCATCGTGTCCTCGGCCGCGCGCGGCACCGTGTCGAGGTCGTCGGAGACGCGGGCCGACGGCGACCGCTCGCGCCGGGCCAGCGCCAGGCCGCCGCGCGGTCGGGGCGGGTTGAGCGCCTCGCGCAGGGGCGCCTTGTCCACCTCGGTGAGCGCCGCGAGCTCGACCTGGGTCTCGCGGGCCAGATCGTCGATGCGCTTGTCCTTCCTGAACCTGCCGAACATGCTCGCCGCCTGGTCGTTCGTCCGCCGACCTCCACGCTAGGTGAGCGTGCCGCAGCAGGGTTCGAAGCGAAACCGATCACCCGGCGTCCGGATGGGATCCAGACGAAAGCGCAGCACAGGGTGTTCGGCCGGTAGCGGCGCGTGGTGCCCTCGGCGCGCGGGTGCGGCGGGGCGCGCAGCGCCGCTCGTCGCGCTGCACGACTACGATCCGTGGGCGGTCGCAGGGGCGGGGCCGGTGATCACGGAGACAACTGCGATGACCATGGACGGACAGCCCGAGACGACCGCGCCTTCCTGGACGCGCCGCGACATGCTCGGTTTCGGCGGCGCCCTGGCCGCCGGCCTTGCCGTGGTGGGTCGCCAGCAGTTGCGTTTCGTCGACGATCCGATCGCCGGCGTGCCCGAGCTCGCAGGTGGCGCGGCGCGATCTCTCCCCGGCAAGGCAGTGCTGCCGCGCCGCCGTGGCCGGCCCGGCTACCGCCCGCGCCCGCCCTACCCGCTCGGCAAGGCGATCGGCACGATCGCGGTCCCCGCGCTCGGGGTAAGTGACACCCTGTACGAAGGCGTCGACCTGTGGGTGCTCGACGGAGGCCCCGGGCACTGGCCGGGGACCGTGCTGCCGGGCCAGGCCGGCAACTGCGTCATCGCCGCCCACCGCACCAGCTACAGCGCACCGTTCCGGTGGATCGACACGCTGCGCGTCGGCGACGAGATGCGCCTGGGCGCCCTCGGCCTCGATCACACCTACACGGCGACGAACGCGTTCGTCGTGGCACCGACCGAGGTGTCGATCGTCAACCCGACCGACACCAACACTGCCACGATCTTCGCCTGCCACCCGCCGGGCTCGGTGGCGTTGCGGTACGTCGTGACGTTCGCGCAGGTCGGCTGAGCGACCGGTTCAGCGGCTGCGCATCTCCAGGCGGTCGCGCAGGAGGATCTTGTAGCGGCGGTCCTGCTGCTCGAGCCAGCCGAGGCGGATGAACTGGGCGATGGCCTTGTTCACCCGCTCCCGCGATGCGCCGACCATGCCCGCCAGCTCCTCCTGCGTGACCGGGAGGACGAACTCGTTGCGGTCGCCGGCGAGGTCGAGCAGGCGCTTGGCGGTGCGGCCCGTGACGTCGAGGAAGACCGAGTCGGCCAACGCCTCGTCGACCGCCCGCAGCCGACCCGACAACAGCTTCACGACGCCCCACAGCAGGGCGGGATCGTCCTCGAAGAGGGTGCGAACCGGCTGGTAGGGCATGGCCAGCACGCTCGACGGCTCGAGCGCCCGGGCCTCGGCCGAGCGGGGCAGGCCATCGAGCAGGCCCATCTCGCCGAACAGGTCGCCACCCTCCATGAGGGCCATCACGCTCTCGCGCCCGTCGACCGAGCGGTTGGCGATGGCGATGCGGCCGTTCAGCACGACGTAGAGCTGGTCGGGCGGGTCGCCTTCGGCGAAGAGCACGTCGTTGCGGATCAGCGACCGGCGGGTGGCCGAACCCAACAGGGCATCGAGACGCTCGCGCGGCACATCCGCGAACAGTTCGGAGCGGGCCAACACGTCGACATCGTCCATGGTGACGGTCACGGTACTACCCTGTGGTGTCGTGCCTGGAGCCCAGCTGTCGACCATTTCCTGTGATCCTCTCCGGAGGCGCGCGTGAGAGTCCGTGTCGGTCAGGGGTTCGACGTTCATCGCCACAGTGACGACCCGGCGCGCGTGCTCGTGATCGGCGGGGTCCCGTTCCCCGGCGAGCGCGGCCTGGTGGGTCACAGCGACGCCGACGTCGTCGCCCACGCCGCCACCGACGCTCTGCTGTCGGCGGCCGGGCTGGGCGACATCGGGACCCACTTCCCCGACACCGACCCGCGCTACGCCGGAGCCGATTCGCTGCTGCTGCTGAGCGAGGCCGTCGGCAAGGTGCGCGCCGCGGGCTGGGAGCCGGGCAACGTCGACTGCGCCGTGGTCTGCGAGGCGCCGAAGATCGCTCCCCGCCGGGTCGAGATGGAGGCCCGCCTCAGCGCGGCGGCCGGCGCACCGATCAGCGTGAAGGGTCGCCGGGCCGAGGGCCTCGGCGCCGTCGGCCGGCGCGAAGGCATCGCCTGCTTCGCCGTCGCCGTGGTGACCGCGCCGTGAGCCCGCGACCGTCGGCCGGCAAGGGTGGCGCACCCAAGCGCGCCGCGGGCTCCCCGCCGCGGCCCGCCAAGGGCGGCCCGTCCCAGAGCGGCCCGACCCAGCGTGGCCCGGCCCAGCGCGACCCGGCCAAGCGCAGCGGGAGTCCGGCGCCCAAGCGCGCCGGTGCCGCGCCCCCCAAGCGCGCCGGCGCCGCTGCGCCCAAGCGCAGTGCCGGGCCGGCCACGGTCCGCAGCGGAGGGCTGTCGGTCGCCAAGCGCGCCGGCGCGGCCGCGCCCAAGCGGGGCACCGGCCGCGGGGCCAAGCCGCTCGGAGAAGGCGCGGAGCGCGCCGTCGCCCGAGAGCAGCGCAAGAGCCGCACGCCGCTGTCGAACGCGGCCCGCAAGGCGGTCGCGGGCAAGTACGAGCGGCAGGCGGTGTCGTCCGACACCGGGCGGCAGCGCGTCGTGGCCGAGACCCGACGCGTGGCCGAGGGCCGGGGTCCCAAGCGACTGTTGTCGGCGCGGCGCACGTCGGACCGCACGCTCGGCGGCGAGCAGGTCGAGGGCCGTCAGGCCGTGCGTGAGCTCCTGCTCGCCGGTACCCGCAAGGTCTACGAGGTGTGGGTGGCCACCGACGTCGAGGACGCCGGTGTCATCTCCGACATCGCCGATCTGGCCGCCGACCAGCGCGTGCCGGTGGTCGAGGTCAACCGGCGCCGGCTCGAGCAGGTGGCGCGCAGCGAGGCACCCCAGGGCGTGCTGGCCAAAGCGTCCGCTCTGCCCGAGGCCGACTTCGAGGACCTGTTGCGTCGACGCGACGGTCAGCCGCCGTTCCTGCTGGCGGTCGACGGTGTGACCGACCCGGGCAACCTGGGTGCGCTGCTGCGCACCGCCGAGGGCGCCGGTGTGACCGGGGTGCTCCTCCCGCGGCACCGGGCCGTGCACGTGACCCCCACGGTGGCCAAGTCGGCGGCGGGGGCCATCGAGTACCTGTCGATCGCCGTGGTGCCCGGTCTGCCGAACGCGCTGGCCCAGTGCCGAGCGAAGGGGCTGTGGGTGGTCGGGCTCGACGATGCGGCCGATCGCCCCTTGTTCGAGTTGGGTGAGCTCGGCCGGGACGGCATCGTCGTCGTCCTCGGCGCCGAGGGGGCCGGGCTGTCGCGCCTGGCCCGCGAGCGGTGCGACACGATCGTGTCGATCCCCATGCGCGGCCGCATCGGTTCGCTGAACGTGTCGAACGCCGGGGCCCTGGCCCTCTACGAGGTGACGCGGGCCCGGTCGATGGTGGTCGAGGACGACTGACAGTTCGGACCCGGGCGTTCGGACCCGGGCGTTCGGATTAGGGGGCCGGTAGGTCCTTCCAGCGTTCCTCGCGCATCTTCCACGCGCCGATGACGCCGGCCTCGCTGATCCGTTGCACCCACGGGCGCATGAGCGCCTGCAGCCGGGTCACCGCCTCGGGTCCGACCGCGCCGACGGGTCCTGCCGCCGCTCGGTCGGTGGCGTGTTCGACCCGCAGCTTGGCGGCGCGGCCGGCTTCGGTGACCGTGACGCCGTTGGCGTCGCCGTCGCCGTCGCCGTCGGCCGGGGCGGGCGCGTCGGTGACCAGCCCGCGTGCGCGCAGCCTCGCCTCGGCGGCGGCCCACGCCGCGTCATCCCAACCCGATACGCGCTGCAGCAGGTCGGCCGGCATGGCGCCGTCGGCCGCGTGGAGCACGTGGCACTCGACGGCGTCGAGCCCCTCGGCGGACGTGGCGGCCCAGTGGGCGTCGCCGCGGTGCTCCCGCAGGATCGTGCACGCCTGCCACAGCACGAGCGACGGATGGGCCGGCCACGGCAGTTCGGCGTGCGCGGCGGCCAGCGGGCGACCGGCCAGGTCGGCGGCATCGGCCAGGTCGTGGGCTATGGCGGCGGCCTCGGCAATCGTGTCGCGCTCGACGGCGAGAACCCGCCGCAACGTGGCGTCGGCGCCCGCTTGGCGGGCGGCGGCGATGTCGGCCGGCGCGGCGAGCCCCCACACCTCGGGCACGGCCCGACCCACGTAGGCGGGCGCGAAGCCGTAGAGCACCGCCGTGGCGACCTTGGGACCGACCGCGCCCATGGCGGCCAGGCGGCTGCCGAAGTAGTGGTGGTCGGGCCGGGTGAGGCCGAGCGCCGTGTAGGCCTCGGCGGCTTCGGGGGAGCGGTAGGCGAGCTGGTGGTAGGGCTCGACGACGCGCCAGAGGTCGCGGGGCAGGCGGTGCATGGCACCGATCGTGGCACGCGCCAGGCGTGACCCCTTCCTCACCCGACCGGGTGCCCTTCTCGAGACCGTGGCAGGGAACGCGTCGCTACGGTTTCGTGGATGAAGTGGCGGACGTGGTGGGTTGGGATGGTCGCGGCGGTGGCCGCGCTCGGTGGCGCGACAGCCGCCCCCGCGTCGGCGACGTCGGCGGGCGCGGGCGCGGCAGCGCCCGCTCGGTTCGACACCCCCACGGACGTCTCGCTCGACCTGCCGGCCCGCGCCGGGATGACCGACCCGCTGGCGGTGGCGAACTGGTGGCGCGGCCTGGCGGGGCGCTACCCCGACGGCGCCGCCCTGCCTCCGCTCACGGCCGACGCCGCGCTGGCCGAGTCGTCCAAGCGCCACGTCGACTACCTGGCCTACCTGCGC
>JANPGL010000801.1:0-3326 GCA_031423915.1 Actinomycetes bacterium
TATGCCGGTGCTGAACTTCCGAACCGACCCACGATCCGAAAAGGCACTGGCCGAGCTCATGGCCGACGGCTCGACCGCATCGGACGCCATCCGCCAAGCCCTCGTAGACGCCGTTCGCCTGCGTCGACGCGAGCAGATGCGCGCCGAGTCCCGTGCCCTGGCCAGCGACGAGGCCGACCGCCACGAAAGCCGCCAGGTTCTCGCCGAGATGGACGAGCTTCGTGCGTGGTGACATCCACCGCCTCCGAGCACCTCGTGACGCTCGCGGACGCGAGCAGCAAGGCGCACGATTCGCCGTCATCGTCCAGTCCGACGACCTGATGCTGTCGACCGTGCTCGTGGCACCGACATCTCGCTCCGCGCCGGCTCGCATCTTCCGCCCCACGATCGTGATCGAAGACGAACAGACGCAGGTGTTGGTCGAGCAGACCGCGGCCGTCGCCCCCGAGAGGCTCGGAGCGTTCGTGGGCCGGGCCAGCCACGAGGAACTGACCATGATCAACGACGCGCTCAGGCTGGCGCTCGAACTCGACTGATGCTCGGCAGCCCGCTACCTACGCACGCCGGGCATCCACCGCGCCGTGTATGGCGCCCTTGAGGTTGACCCGTGATGGTCGGTGCCCGCCCAGCCGCTTTGCTCGCCATCAACTTTCGCCGCCCGATCTGGATGGCCTCGTGCTGCGCGACGGTGAGTTCCGCGCCAGCCTCAGCACCCACGCGGCGGCATCAGGATTCGCCCGCCGTCGTGCGGCGCCGACGTCGTCGAATGCCGTTCCGGAGCGGCACCGCTCGGCCACGTCCCCACGTGGTCGCCGTGCACCACCAGCGCCACGTAGCGGCCGCCGGCCACCGTCCACGCACCCGTCAACGTCAGCCCGTCGTCGACGACGCGGGCGTCGAACCGCCCGTCCCGCACGGTCAACGACACCTCGTGATGGTCGAGGATGCGTCCCCCCAGGCCGCTCCACGCCTTGTAGGCCGCCTCCTTCAACGTGAACGCCAGGTGCGCGTCGAGGAGGCGCTCCTCGGGCCGCAGCACCACCTCGGCGATATCGTCGGCGAGCGGCGTGGCCGGCTCGATGTCCACGCCGAGCGCGGCGATCGACGGCCGACGGGTCACGGCCGCCACCGCCAGCCGATCGTCATGGGCCAGCGTGCCGCACACGCCGGGCGGCAGCACGGGCGCCCGGGTCGGGCCCGGCAGGATCGTGACGTCCGCCCCCAGGAGCAGGCGCAGCAGCGCCCGACCGGTGGCGAACTCGCGGCGGCGCTTCGGCACCGCCGACGCCACGACCGACGCCTCGGCGGCGTGGAGCGCGTCGAGGTCGACGACATCGATCGAGCGGGCGCCGACGACGACACCGTCGGGAGCAATGGCCCGCAACGCGGCGCTCACCTCGTCGGCAGGCGATCCTGCGCGCACCACGGCCGGCTCCGGCCTCAGACGCGTTCGTCGACGGCCGACGATGACGCCCGACTCGCGCGCGGCGCATCTTCGCGAAACACCTCGCGCATCGCCGCCGCCAGCCCGTGCACCCACGGCACCTCCAGCAGGTTGGCGTGCGTACCACCGACGTCGCGCACGACGAACGACCCCGACGTCCGATCCGCCCATCGCGCGAACCAACTGGGAAAGCCGCGCTCGATCGACTCGGCGCTGCACACGAACTCGATGTCCTGCCGGATCGACCCGCCTCGGTACGAACGGAACGCCAGGCGGTGGACCTCGCGCACCTGCGCCTCGATCCGCGCCATCTCCCGGCCGAGCCGCCGCAGGCCCACTCGTTCCAGAGCGAGCTTCAGCTTCCACCGCACGGCGTGACCCAACCGCCCGTCCCGCCGGTAGCTGCGGAAGCGGCGCATGGCGTAGCGCAGGGGGTGCACCGGTTCGGGAGCCACGCCGGGCGGGCCCTGGTCGACTAGGATCAACCTGCCGACGGCGTCGCCGTTCGCCTCGAGCTGCCGCACCATCTCGAACGCCACCCACGCCCCGGCGCAGTGACCACCGATCTCGTACGGCCCGTGGGGCTGCACCGTCTTGAGCTCCGCGATGTAGTGGGCCGCCATCTCCTCGATCGACTGGTGCGCCGGGCGCCGCCCGTCGAGGCCCTGGGGCTGCAGGCCGTACAGCGCACGGTCGTCCCGGATGGCGGCGCCCAGGTGGACCAGCTGGAGCACGCTGATCAGGTACGGCGAGACGTAGAAGAACGGCCGGGTCGAACCGTCGGTGCGGATGGGCACCAGCGACGTCCACGCCTCGCGCTGCTGGTCGTCGTGCATCGTCGCCGCCAGCTCCGCGATGGTCGGCGCACGGAACAGGGTGGCCACCGGCACCCGCCGGCCCGTGCGCTGCTCGACGAGCGCGAACAGTCGGGTGGCCAGCAGCGAGTACCCGCCGACGTCGAAGAAGTTGTCGTGGACCCCGATGTCGGGCACGCCGAGCACGCGGCCCCACAGCTCGACCAGCAGCGCCTCGGTCTCGTTGCGGGCCGCCACGCCGGCGATGGTGCCGGTGGCTGCCGCGGTCTCCTCGGGTCGCGGCAGCGCCGTGCGATCGACCTTGCGCGACGACGTGAGCGGGAAGGCCTCCATCCAGACGTAGGCCGACGGAATCATGTAGGCCGGCAGCTGGCTCGCCAGCGCGGCGCGCAGGTCGGACGGCGAGGGCGGCGACCCCGGGTCGGCGGGCACGACGTAGCCCACCAGCCGTACGCCGCCGTCGGCCGCCACCACGGCGTCGGACACCGACGGCAGCGAGCGCAGCACCGCCTCGACCTCGCCGAGCTCGATGCGGTGGCCGCGCACCTTCACCTGATGGTCGATCCGACCCAGGTGGTCGAGCTCACCGTCGCGTCGGCGGCGCACCAGGTCGCCGGTCCGGTACAGGCGCCGGTGAGGTGCGGCGGCGTCGTCGACGAACAGTTCGGCCGTGAGCTCCGGGCGACCTCGGTACCCCCGACCGACCCCCGTGCCGCCGATCCACAGCTCTCCGGGCACGCCGATCGGCACGAGCCGCCCGCGCTCGTCGACGATCCGGCAGCTCACGCCGGCGATCGGCCGGCCGATCGGCACGCGCTCGCCCTCGAGTGACTCGGGTCGCACCCGGTACGCCGTGGCCCACACCGTCGTCTCGGTCGGGCCGTACACGTTCCACACCTCGCCGGCGCGGGCGAGCAGCTCGCGGGCCATCGTCGGCGACATCGCCTCGCCGCCGGAGAGGACGCGCAGCCCGGCATTCCCTGACCAGCCCGCGTCGATGAGCATCCGCCACGTCGTCGGCGTGGCCTGGATCACCGTCGCCCCGGCGCGTGTGGCCAGAGCGGCGA
>JANPGL010000802.1:0-19378 GCA_031423915.1 Actinomycetes bacterium
CGCGGAGGCCATGTTCCGTCGCAAGATCGCCGGCCAATCGCATCAGGTCCTCGTCGATCTCGACAACGGACACCTGCGACCAGAGCATCTCGAGCCCGTCCACCGCGGCGCGCAGCACGGCGGCGGAGATCCGCCCCTGCCTCCGAGCAGAAGCGAGGGCGGCTCGCGCCTCGACATGACCCACCCTCGCGACGACGAGATCATCCGGCTCGTCCCAGATCCTTCCCGCCTCTGCGGTGCCGGTCTCGTCGATGAGCAGCTTGATCAAGGTCGACGTGTCGACGTAGGTGATCACCGTCGCTGCTCGGCCACCAACTCGCTCACGGAGCCGGCCGACCCGAGTGGCACCGGACGCTGGCGCACCTTCGAGGTCGGTGCCCGAACGAGGCCCGCCTCGATGAGCGCTGCGAGCTTGTCCCTCGCCACGTCGTCGACGCCGCTCAACCGTGCGATCGGGCGACCGCGATCGGTCACGACCACTTCCACGCCTGCGGCGACCTGATCGAGGTAGCGACTCAGATTGTTCTTGAGATCCCGCACCCCGACTTCGATGCGACTAGGTGTGGCCACCTTCATGGCCGTCATCGTAGCTACTTCGAGCGGATCTGTCACGCGTACACGGGCGTCGTCGAACAGGCGGAACGAGCCGGGGTCGGGTCCGGCCCAGTCGCTACGCTTGCGCCTATGCCTTGGCCCTCGGACACCGACCCCGACCTCGAGATCGACGCCATCGTCGCCCGTGAGCGGGAGCGGGCCAACACCGGCCTGCAGCTCATCGCCAGCGAGAACTTCACCTCGCCGGCGGTCATGCGCATCACCGGCTCGCTGTTCACGAACAAGTACTCCGAGGGCTACCCGGGCAAGCGGTACTACGGCGGCAACCAGTTCGTCGACCAGGCCGAGACGCTGGCCATCGACCGGGTGAAGCAGCTGTTCGGTGCCGAGCACGCCAACGTGCAGCCCCACTCGGGCGCCAACGCCAACATGGCCGTGTACCTGGCGTTCCTGCAGCCGGGCGACACGGTGATGGGCCTCAGCCTCGACCACGGCGGCCACCTCACCCACGGCTCGCCGGCCAACGCCTCGGGCAAGCTCTACCACTTCGTCAGCTACAAGCTTTCGCCCAGCGACGAGCGCATCGACATGGACGCGGTGCGCCAGACCGCACTCGAGCACCGCCCGAAGATCATCGTGGCCGGCGCCACCGCCTACCCGCGCCGCATCGACCCCGAGCCGTTCCGGGCCATCTGCGACGAGGTCGGCGCGCTGTTCATGTTCGACGCCGCCCACATCGCCGGCCTCATCGCCGGCGGCGCCCACCCGAACCCGGTGCCGCTCGCCGACATCGTCACCTTCACCACCCACAAGACCCTGCGCGGACCCCGCGGCGGGTGCATCCTGTCGAAGGCCGAGCACGGGCCGGCGATCGACAAGGCCATCTTCCCGGGTCTGCAGGGTGGCCCGCTCGAGCACGCCATCGCCGCCAAGGCCGTGGCCTTCCGCGAGGCGCTCGACCCGAGCTTCACGACGTACGCCCACCAGATCGTGGCCAACGCCGCCGCGCTGGCCGAGGCGCTGGCCAAGCAGGGCTTCCGGCTCGTGTCGGGCGGCACCGACAACCACCTGCTGCTCGTCGACCTGCGCACGTTCGACGCGGACCTCACCGGCAAGGTGGCTCAGAACGTGCTCGACGAGGCCGGCATCACGCTCAACAAGAACACGGTGCCCGACGACCCCCGCAGCCCGTTCGTCACCTCGGGCGTGCGCATCGGCACCCCGGCCGTGACCACGCAGGGCATGACCGACGCCGAGATGCCGGTCATCGCCGACCTCATCGCCCGGGCGCTGCGTCAGCGCGACGACGCCGCCGAGGTGGCCCAGGTCCGCAAGGAAGTCGCCGCGCTCTGCGGCCGCTTCACGCCCTACCCCTGAACCTCTGGCGGATCGGCCGCTCATAGGGTCCGCGAGGTCCCATGAGCTCCCTGCCGCCGCCGCTCCCACCGCCTCCGCCGCCACCCCCGCCGCCGTACGGCGGGGGATCCCCGGTGCCCGGCGACGACTGGCAGCTGCCCGGCGACAAGTGGTTGCCTGCCGGCTACCGGGTCCCGCCCGGTCGCCCGGGCTGGCAGGTGAACCCGCTCGGCTGGCAGAACGTCGCCGCGCCGGCACCCGACCCGCTCGTGGCCCGGGACGGCTTCGGGGACTGGTGGAACAAGCTGTTCGCCGTCGTCGGTCGTAGCTGGCGGTCGCTCGTGCCGCTCAACCTGGTCACCCTGCCGCTCGGCCTCGTGGCGGTGGCGGTGGTCTTGCCGCTGCGGGACCGCATCGACGCTCGCGGCCGCCTCCACCCGGGGGCCGACCGTGCCGACATCGCCCTTCGGTTCGCGGTGTTCGCCGTCACGATCCTGGCCAGCCTGGTGGCCGGGACCGTGGTGAAAGGCGCCAGCGCGTGGGTCATCACGCACGACGCCGCCGGCGAACCCACCACGTGGGGCGCCGCGCTGCGGTTCGGCCTGTTCCGGTTCTGGTCGTTCGTCGGCTGGTCGCTGGCCACGGGCATCGTCACCGCGATCAGCGTGCTGGCCTGCGTGCTGCCGGCCGTGTGGCTGAGCGTGATCTTCGGCTCGGTCCTCACCGGGGTGGTGGCGTTCGAGCGGGGCGACACCTGGCGCCGCTGCTTCGCGCTGGCCAAGGGGGCGTGGTGGGCGCTGCTCGGGCGGCTGCTCATCGTCGGGCTCCTCGGGTTCGCGTTCGGCGCCGCGGTCAACGCGGTCACGGCGGCGCTGTCGTCGAGCGACGCCGCCGCCGTGGTGCTCGGCGCGGCGCTCGTCGGCGGGGTGCTGCGCGTGCCGGTCGCGATGCTCGGTGCGTCCGCCGCCGTGGTCACCTACGCCGAGCGGCGGGCCGCCTCGAGCCCGTGCACCACGGGCCAGCTGCTCGACGACCTGCGGCGCTGAGTCGCTAGCGTTGGGCCGTCGGAGGACGTCGTCACACCCCCTCCGTACCGTCAGGAGCCGTGACCACCGTGACCCGTGTGAGCGTCGAGGACTTCCTCACCCTGGGCTTCCCGCGCGGTGCGTGGCTCGTCGACGGGGAGGTGGTCGTGAACGACCCCACGCTTCATCATCAGGAAGTCTGCCGAAGGCTCCTGCTCGCGCTCAGCGCCTGGTCCGATCTCGCCGGTGGCCTGGCCGGGTACGGCGGCAACTGGGTGGTCGCGCCCGATACCGTGCTCAAGCCCGACGTGTGGTGGGTCGGCCCCGACCACCCGCTCGACCTCGACGCGGCCAGGGTCGACGGACCGCCCGACCTGGCCGTCGAGGTCCGGTCGCCCGGCACGTGGGCCATCGACGTGGGCCGCAAGCGTCAGATCTACGAGGCGTCGGGTCTGCCCGAGCTGTGGCTCGTCGACCCGCCGGCCCGCTCGGTGCTCGTCTTCCGACGGTCGTCGCCGGGGGAGACCACCTTCGACGTGCTCGACGAGCGGCAGACCCACGAGGAGCTGTCCTCGCCGCTGCTGCCCGGCCTGGTCGTCGACGTGGCGTCGCTGTTCCCGTCCCGCTGACCCCGATCGCCCCGTCGGCACGCCTCCTGACCGCTAGCGTGCCGGACCGTGCCGGGTATAGGGGCGTATGCGCTGGCGGGAGGCGTGGCAGGCGGGGTCACGCTCGTGACGACGCCCGTGGTGCGGTTCGTCGCCGTCCGACGCGGATGGGTCGTGCCGCCCGACGAGCGCCGCGTCCACGAGCGCCCCACGCCCGCCATCGGCGGCGTCGCCATGTTCCTCGGCCTGCTGGCCGGCGTCGGCGTGGCGTGGCGTGAGGAGTCGCTCGCCCCCGTGTTCGCCTCGTCGGAGATGGTCGGCGTGGTCATCGCCGCCGCGCTCATCTTCCTGGTCGGCCTCATCGACGACCTGCACCCGATCTCGCCGCCCGCCAAGGTGGCGGGGCTCGTGGGCGCCGGCATCGTGCTGTCGGTGGCGGGCGCCACCATGCAGTTCTTCCGACTGCCGTTCCTGGGCTACGTGACGCTCGGCGCCGACTTCGTGCCGCTCGTCACCGTGCTGTGGCTGCTGATCATGGCGAACGCCATCAACCTGATCGACGGCCTCGACGGTCTCGCCGCCGGCATCGTGGCCATCGCCGCCGGCACGTTCTTCCTCTACGGCCACCGGCTCGACACCCAGGGCTACCTCAACGGCGTCACCTCGGCAGGCGATGCCGGCTCGGCCAACATCGGTCCGCTCGTCGCCATCATCGTGCTCGGCATCTGCCTGGGGTTCCTCCCGCACAACTTCAACCCGGCCCGCATCTTCATGGGCGACTCTGGCGCGCTGATGCTGGGCGGGCTGATGGCGGTGTCCACCGGCGTGGTGGGCGGCCGGGTGGAGCAGCCGTTCAGCGGGCGCACCTACTTCTTCTTCGCGCCGCTGTTCATCCCGCTGGTGATCCTGGGCGTGCCGCTCATCGACACGGTGTTCGCCGTGGTCCGGCGGGCGACCCGACGCCGCGGCCTGGCCACGGCCGACAAGGAGCACCTGCACCACCGGCTCATGCGTCTCGGCCATGGGCAGCGCCGCAGCGTGCTGATCCTGTGGCTCTGGACGGCCATCCTGTCGGGCCTCGTCCTGTACCCGACGTACACGGGTGAGGGCAATGGCCTGGTGCCGTTCGGCATCGCCGCGCTGGTGCTGGGGCTCTACACCGTGCTCCACCCCGAGGTGCGCCGCCAGCGCGACGAGGCGGCCTGACCCGCCGCCCGGAGCGTCCGCAGGTCAAACGCCTGGCGTGCCGCGTGTCACGATGGGGCATGCGTCGCCCGCTGATCGTGGTCTGCCTGCTCGGTCTGCTGGTTCCCGCGTGCTCGAGCACCGAGACCTCCACCACGGTCACGTCGGCCGCGGTGGCGGGCTCCCCGGCACCGCCGACCACGGCCGGGGCCCCGCTGGTCGAGGCGCCGTCGACGACCACGAGCGGCCCGCTCGTGCCGGCGACGACGGTGCCGGTCGGCGTGGCTGCGTCCACGGCGCCACTCGTTCCGTTCGTCGTCTGCACCAGCAGCGCGACCCCGCTCGGCCCCCAGACCAGCCCGACGACGACCGTCGTCGTCGTGGGTGCCGGCGGCGCGGCACCGTCGAGCGCGGCGCCCGCCGCGTTCACCCTCCCATGGGACTCCGAGGTCGTCTTCGGCTACACCAACGAGGCGGCCCGGGCGGTCGTCGTGCCGTCGGGCGATCGCAACTCGCTCGTGGGGGCCGCCGCCGACGACGACCCGCTGGTGCCGGTGGCGTTCCCACCGGGTCGGGTCGACCGGGCGTTCGTGGCCTACGTGGGCCGCGCCGGCGCGGCGCCCGAGTGGCGGGTCACCGGCCCGGACGGCGTGACCCGCACGGCGGCGCCGTCGGCGGTGAGCCCCCCGTGCGACGCTGCTCAGCTCGGCGAGGGCGAAGCAGCCGAGTCACCCCTGCTCACGTACGCGTACCGAGCCGTCCCGGGTCCCGATGGGAAGCCCGCGGCGGCGGAGGTCCGGGTGGTGCTCTCGGGGCTTCCAGCGCTCAGCGTGTGCGCGACCGGGCTCGTGGCCCGCCCGCCGGTGGCCGTCCTACTGGTCAACGGCCAGCAGCGGTCCTCGGGCGAGGCGATCACGGTGGCCCGGGGCGCCGCGACGTTCACGTACGTCCGCACCGAGGCCCACGTGGCCGACGTGTGCGAGGCCGACGGCGTCCGTTCGGCGAGCTGGACCGCCGGCGCCGCCTACGACACCCTGCGTCGGGGCTCGACGGTGTGCCTCCGTTTCGAGGACGGTGGGGTCTCCCTCGTCGTGCCCGGCCAGGTGACCGGTTGCGACGTGCTCGCAGCCACGGGCGGTATCAAGACGCGCCGGGTCGCCATCGCGCCGTGACCGCGCAGCACGTCAGCCGGTTGGCGTCGGCGTGGCTGGCCGAGCCCGAGCCGGCCCGGTGGCGCGAGCTCGAGGGCTCGGCGGTGCTGGCCGACCTGACGGGCTTCACGCGCCTCACCGAGGCGCTAGCCGGCCGGGGCGACGAGGGTGCCGAGGTGCTGCACCGGGCGCTGACGCTGTGCTTCTCGTCGTTGCTCGACCCGGCGGTGGCGGCCGGCGGCGACATCATCGGCTACGCAGGCGACGCCGCGCTGGTGTGGTTCGACGGCGACGGCCACGAGCGTCGCGCCGTCGAAGCTGCCGCCGCCATGCCGGCCAGCCTGGCCCGCCTGCCGGCGGCGGTGACCGGGGGACGCCGGCTCCGCGTGAGCGTCGGGGTCCACACCGGCCGGGTGACGGCCGTGCTGGCCGGCGGTCGGCAGCGGGGCGTGTTCCTGTGCGGCCCCGCCATGTCGATGCTCGTCGCCATGGAGGCCGCGGCGGGCGCCGGTCAGGTGGCGGTGAGTCGTTCGCTGGCCGAGCGCCTCCCGGCGGCGTGGTGCGGCGAGGCCGTGGGCGACGGCGTGCTGGTGCGCCGTCGCGGTCGCGGCGAGCGGGCCGACGCGCCGTCGGTGGACCTGACCATCGCGCCGCTAACGGGAGGTCGAGATCCCGCCGGCGAGCGCGGCGGCGTGGCCGAGTCGTCGTTGCTCGCCCCCGCGGTGCGCCGGCTGCTCGCCGGTGCCATGTCGCCGGGCGACCATCGGGCCGCGTCGATCGGTTTCGTGTCGGTGCCGGGGCTCGACGCCGTGCTGGGCGTCGGTGGCCCCGACGCAGCCTGGCGGGTGCTCGACCACGTGGCCGGTCTGGTGGGCGAGATCACCGCCGAGCACGGCGTGTCGTGGCTCGACATCGACGTGGGCGCGGGCAGCGTGAAGCTCCTGCTCGCCGCCGGGGTGCCCGAGGCGGTCGACGACGACGAGGGCCGCCTGCTGGCGGCGCTGCGCCGCATCCTCGACGAGAGCGAGGTCCCGCTGCGGGCCGGCGCACAGCGTGGCCGGGTGTTCGCCGGAGCGCTCGGCGTGCGGTCGCGACGCACGTTCACGGTGCTCGGCGACGCCGTGAACGTGGCGGCCCGCGCCCTCGGGATGGCGGGTGACCGCGAGCTCGTGGCGGGGGAGGGGCTTCGTCCGGCCGAACGGGTCGACCTGCGCAGCGAGCCGATCGGCGTGGTGGCCCTGAAGAACCGCGACCGACCCGTGGCGCTGTGGCGTGTCGATGCCGTCGCCGGCCCGGGCGCGGCGGCACCGCCCTCGTCGCCGGGGATCTCCCCGAGCATCGGGCGCGACCGGGAACGGGCCCGGCTCACCGAGCGGTGGAAGGATGCCGGCGACGGCCGGGGCGGCGCCTGCCTGGTCGTCGGCGAACCGGGGATGGGCGCCGGCGACCTGCTGCGCGCCCTGGCCGACCTGGCGGGTGGGTCGGCCACGCTCATCGGTGCCGACGCCCACCGCCGCGACGTGCCCTACGGCGCCGTGGCCGGCCTGGTGGCGGCGCTCGCCACGGGGGCCGGGCACGAGGGCGACCCGTGGACGTGGCTCGTCACCCATGCCGCGGCCGTCGAGGGGCCGGAGGTGGCCTGGGTGGCCGACGCCGAGGCCGCCGTGCTGCGGCGCACGCGGCCCGACGGGATCGATGCGGTGGCGACGGCGCAGCGCACGCGCGCCGCTCTCGTCGCGCTCCTGGGCGTCGCCGCGCCGGCGCCGTGGTTGCTCGCCGTCGACGGCATCGACGACATCGACGACGCCTCGCGTCTGGTCGTGCTCGACCTGTGCGCGCAGGCCACGCACCGCCGCTGGCTCGTCCTCGTCAGTGCGCGGCCCTGGTCGGACGACGCGGCGGGATCGCCGCTCGAGTCGATCCCGGCCGAGGTCCTGAACCTGGAGCCCCTCGACGACGAGGCGGCGCGCCGCCTCGTGCTCGGCATCGATCCCCGCCTGCGGGACGATCAGGTGGCGCGGCTCGTCGACGCGGCCAGGGGCAACCCGTTCGTGCTGGCCGAGCTGGCGCGCCACCCGCAGGGCGGCACGCTGCCCGACTCGCTCGACCGGTTGGCGTCGGCCCGCATCGACGCCCTGGCCGTGCCCGTGCGTCAGGTCGTACGCGACGCGGCGGCGTTCGGTTCGACCTTCCCGGCCGCTCTCGTCGCCCGCGTGCTCGGCCGACCCGAGCTGGCCGATGGCGAGGTGTGGCGGGCCGGTTCGGCGGTGGTGCGGGACCTGGGCGACGGCACGGTCACCTTCCGCCACGAGGCCTACCGCCTCGCGGCCTACCGGTCGCTCACCTTCCAACGCCGGCGCGAGCTCCACGGCGCCATCGCCGACGCCCTGGCCGGCGACCCGGGCGCCGGCGACGCGGTGCGTGCCTTCCACCTCGAGGAGGCGGGGCGCCTGCGCGAAGCCTTCCCGCTCGCCGTCGCCGCGGCGCGTGCCGCCCGTGCCGCCGGCGCCACCGTCGAGGCCGGCGAACTGTTCGGCCGGAGCGCGAGGCTGGCCAAGGCGGTGGAGCGCTCGCGCCTCGGCGAGCTCCTGGTCGACCAGGGTGAGGCGCTGATGCTCGTGCTCGACCTGGCGGGCGCCGACCGGGCGTTCGGGGCCGCGGCGCGGGCGACGTCCGATCCGCTGGCGTTCGCCACGCTGTGCGTACATCGCGCTGCGCTGGAGTCGCGTCGCGGCCGGTTCTCCCGTGCCCGGCACTGGACGCGCCAGGGGTTCACCGTCCTCGGCCCGCTCTCGGGCCCGGATGCCGCGGAGGTGCGCGTCCGGCTGCTGCTGGAGGACGCCGGGGCGCGCTACGACCAGGGCCGGGCGACCGAGAGCCTCGCACTGGCGACCGAGGCCCTGGACGCGGCGCGCACGATCGGTAGCCGGCTGCTCGAGGCCCTGGCACACCTCCACCTGGAGCTGGCGTCCAGCGCCCTCGATCGGCCGGAGGCCATCGACCACGGCGAGGCCGCGGTCGCGCTGTTCGACGCGCTGGGCCATCAGCGCCTTCTTTCCGTGGCGCTGTTGAACGCCGGGATCGGCCTGATGCTCGTGGGCCGGTGGGACGACGCGCTCGACCGTTACCGGCGCGGCGCGGAGGCGGCCCGGCGGTCGGGCGACGCGCGCGGGGTGGCGGCCGCCGCCGCGAACACCGGGTTCCTTCTGCTGCGCCGGGGCGATGCCGCCGGCGCCGACCGGTGCGCCCTCGACGCGCTGCGGGTGTTCGAGGCCGGCGGCCTCAGCGGGGCCGTCGCCTACGCCCGCCACCTGCGCAGCGGGGTTGCCGCGCTCGAGGGTCGGGCCGCCGAGGCCGAGGCGCTGATGGCCGATGCCCGCGCCGCCTTCGCCCGCCTCGGCGACCATGCCATGGTGGTCGACTGCGACGTGATGCGCGCCGGTCACCTGCTGCTGGCCGGCCGGCCGGCCGAGGCGCTCGCCCTCACGACGGCGGTGCTGCCCGACCTCGGCAGGGCCGACGAGTCGATCCGCGTCTTCCATGGTGTCCACCGGGGCCTGGCGCTCGCCCGCACGGGCGACCCGGGAGCCGGAGCGGCGGCGGTCACCGTGGCACTCACGCTCGCCGGCCCGCGGCACCCCTACGAAACCTGGTCGTGCCTCGGCGCATTGCTCTCGATCGCGGCGGGCGGTGGTCCTCCGGCGGCCGAGGGCGCGGCGGGGCGGGCGGCGGCCATCGCCGCCGACCTGGCCATCGTCGCCCCACCGTGGTGAGACGTCCGCGCCCCGAGCGTCAGCGCAGCGAGCGGCGGCGGGCCTGGGGCGACGACAGCAGGATCGAGATGGCGGCGAGCGAGCGCTGGGCGGCGGTGCCGTCTCCGTAGGGGGAGGGCATGGTGGCCAGGCGGGCGTGCAGCCCGGGCAGGTCGGCCAGCCACTCCTGCGCCCACTCCGAGATCATCTCGCCCGGGGGCACCAGCTGGGCGAACGTCCCGAGGATCTCGGGTCGCTCCGTCGAGTGGCGCACGACGAGGACGGGCCGCTTGATGATGCTCGACTCCTCCTGGACGCCGCCGGAGTCCGACACGAGGAAGGCCGACTCGGCGGCGAGGGCCAGGAACGCCCGGTAGCCGATCGGCTCGAGCACGCGCAGGCTGTCGAGCTTCGGTCCGAGCCCGAACTCGGCGATCTTGGCCCGGGTCCGCGGGTGCAGCGGCATGACCACGGGCAGGTCGATGAGGCTGAGCTCGGTCAGGATCGTGTCGAGGACCTCGGGGTCGTCGGCGTTCTCCGGCCGGTGGAACGTCGCCAGCACGAAGCCGCTGTTCTCCAGGCCGTGGGCGGCGAGGATCGAGCGGCGTTCCTCGCCCTGGGGGAGCAGGTCGAGCACGGCATCGACGATGGTGTTCCCGGTCATCAGGACCTTGTCGCCCCCGATGCCCTCCGCGGCCAGGTTGGCCCGGTTGGTCTCGGTGGGGGCGAGGCAGAGATCGCTCAGGTGGTCGGCCACCACCCGGTTGTGCTCCTCGGGCATGGCGCGGTCGAAGCTGCGCAGGCCCGCCTCGAGATGGACGAGTGGGATGCCCGCCGCGTTGGCGGCCAGGGCCCCGGCCACGGTGGCGTTCGTGTCCCCGTGGACGACGACCACGGCCGGCGGGTCGCTGTGGAAGTGCGCCTCGAGCTGGGAGGTCGCCTCGCCGATCTGGCCGCCGCGGCTGCGCCCGCCCACGCCGAGGCGCAGGTCGGGCTCACCCACCCGCAGCTCGGCCAGGAACTGACCGGAGAGGTTCTCGTCGTAGTGCTGCCCGGTGTGGATGACCCGGGCCCGGGCCCCGAGGAGGCGGACGAGGGGAGCCACTTTGATGAGCTCGGGACGGGTGCCGAGCACGAGAGCGACGCTTCGCTCGGAGAGACCTGCTGCCATGGCAGGAGGGTATGGCCGGGCGGCGCGGCGCAGACGCGGACCGTCGGTGTCGTCGGTCAGGCGCCACGCTTCGTGGCGACCCGGACACGCCCCCAACTTCGGACGTGGCGCTGGACAAAATTGACCCAAATGGGCCGTCCGTCTCTCACCGGGCTCACAGGGGGGCTCCTACCGTTCACCTGGGCGGCGCCGGGCCGCCATCACGGTGCGCACGGGCGGCGGGCGGCCAGCCACGAACGGCGGGTCGCCCTCATAGGTTGCGCGTCGCAGATCAACCAGGGAGGTAGTCGTGACCGCAGTGCGGTTGCCGTCGGACCAGGACGCCAGCGGGCGCTCGTTCGGGCAAGAGGAGATGGATGCGTTGGCCGAGGTGCTGGCCAGCGGCACGCTGACCGCCACCAAGGGCGCGTTCACGAAGCGGTTCGAGACGGCCGTCGCCGAGATGCTCGGCGTGGAGCACGTGATCTCGTGCTCGTCCGGGTCGGCTGCGGTCCACGTGGCCGTGGCGGGCATCGATCCCGAGCCCGGCGACGAGATCGTCACGACCTCCATCACCGACATGGGTGCGCTGACGCCGATCCTCTACCAGGGAGCCATCCCGGTGTTCGCGGATGTCGACCCCGTGAGCATGAACGTGACGGCCGAGACCATCGCCGCGGTCCTCAGCGACCGGACGAAGGCGATCATCGTCACCCACCTGTTCGGCAACCCCTGCCAGATGGACGACATTCTGGCGCTGGCGAACGAGCGCGGCATCCCCGTCATCGAGGACGCCGCCCAGTCGTACCTCGCCCAGTCGCGCGGCCGCCAGGTCGGCACGATGGGTGCGGTCGGGTGCTTCTCGGCCCAGCAGGGCAAGCACATCACGGCGGGCGAGGGCGGCTTCGTCACCACGAACGACGCCAAGCTGGCCCGCCGCATGCGCATGTTCGTGAACAAGGCGTGGCCCTACGGCGAGGCCAACCCCGACCACGAGTTCATCGCGCCCAACTACCGCACGACCGAGCTGCAGTCGGCCGTGCTGATGGCCCAGCTGCCGAAGCTGGCCGGTCACGTGCGCACCCGCATCGACAACGCGGCCCGCCTGTCGAAGCAGCTCCAGGGCATCGCCGGCCTCGGCGTGCCCGAGAACCACCCCGACGACGTCCATGTGTTCTGGCGCTACGCCCTGCGCGTCGACCCCGCCGTGATCCCGGGTGGCCCCGTGGCGCTGGCCAACGCGCTCAAGTTCTACGACATCGCCGCGGCACCCCGGTACGTCAACAAGCCGGCGTTCCGCTGCAAGGTCTTCGCCGACCAGGTCACGTTCGGCACGAGTCGCTGGCCGTTCACGCTCGCCCGTCCCGAGGCGGTCGACTACCACGCCGACAAGTTCCCGGGGACGTTCACGGGGCTCGACAACGTGCTCGTGTTCCCGTGGAACGAGAAGATGACCAGCGAGCACATGGACTTCCTGGCCACCTCGATCATCGAGGCGGTCGGCTCGCTGGTGAAGGCGTGACCGCGCCCGTCCGGCTGGCGGTCGTGGGGGCGGGCGGCATCGCCCGCGCCTACGGCGAGATCCTCGGGGGTGCCCATCCGGTACCGGCGCTCGCGGTCGGCGTGGCCGACGTGAACCCGGCGGCGGCCGACGCCCTGGCCGGCCCGCTCGGTGTGCCGACGTTCCCGTCGGCCGAGGCGCTGCTCGAGGGCCTGGCGGGCGGGCTCGACGCCGTCGTGCTGTGCACGCCGCCGAACACGCACCAGGCGATCGCCGCCACGTTCGGCGCCGCGGGTGTCCACGTCCTGTGCGAGAAGCCGCTGGCCGTGAACCGGGCCGTGGCCCAGGCCATGGTCGACGACGCCGCCGGCGCCGGCATCACGCTCGGCATGGCCACGAAGTTCCGCTTCTGCGACGACGTCCGCGCCGTCGCCGACCTGATCGGCGCGGGCTCGCTCGGCGCGCTGCGCCTGGTCGAGAACGCGTTCACGTCGCGCGTCGACATGTCGACGCGTTGGAACGCCGATCCGGCCGTGTCGGGCGGCGGCGTGCTGGTCGACAACGGCACCCATTCGGTCGATCTGCTGCGCTTCCTGCTCGGGCCGCTGGCCGAGGTGCTCGCGGTCGAGGTGGCGCGCCCTGCGACCATGACGGTCGACGACGCCGCCCGTCTCCACGTGCGCGCCGAGTCGGGCATCGACGGGTCGGTCGACCTGGCCTGGTCGATCGACAAGGGCCTGGCCGACTTCCTGCGGGTCTACGGCACCGACGGCGAGGCCCGCGTGGGCTGGCGCGAGTCGGCCTGGCGTCGCTACGGCGAGGACTGGCAGCCGATCGGGCCCGGCTACGGCAAGCACGCCGCGATGGGCGGTGCGCTGGCGCAGTTCTGCCGGGCCGTCGCCGGCGACGAGGCGCTCGAGGTGTCGGCGTCCGAGGGCGTGGCTGCCGCACTGGCCATCGACGCGGCGTACGAGAGCCTGCGGCGCGGTGGCTGGGTGAAGCTCGCCGAGCTCGGGTGACGCGGGTGGCTGCTCGCATCCATCCGACCGCCCTGGTGGAGGACGGCGTCGTCATCGGCGACGGCACCTCGGTGTGGGACAACGTCCACATCCGCGGGCCCGAGACGTCGATCGGCGCTCAGTGCATCGTCGGTGAGAAGACCTACGTGGCCTACGGCGTGTCGATCGGCGACCGCGTGAAGATCAACGCGTTCGTCTACATCTGCAACGCGGTCGCCATCGAGGACGGCGTGATGATCTCGGCGGGCACGACCTTCACGAACGACCGGTACCCGCGCGCCACCACGCCCGATCTTTCGGCGCTGCGCGGCTCGGAGCCCGACGAGCACACGCTGCCGACGCTCGTGCGCGAGGGCACCACGATCGGGGCCCGCGCCACCATCGGGCCAGGCGTCACCCTCGGCCGCTGGTCGATGGTCGGGATGGCCTCGGTCGTCACCCGTTCGGTGCCCGACTTCCATCTGGTGGTGGGTCACCCGGCCCGCAGCGTGGCGCTGCTGTGCCGGTGCGGCGAGCCGTTCGCCCGGGCGGGCGCGCACGGGGAACTGCCCGACATCGATAGTGTCAGCTGCATCGTGTGTGGGCTTCGGTACGCCGCCCGCAACGGTGTGGTTGAAGAGCTCGATCCGCCCGTGGCGGGGCAGGGAGTCTGACGTGGCGCGTCGCGCGATCGTGGGGGGCGGTGTGCTCGGGTGCTCGTTGGCGCTCGCCTTCGCCCGTGCCGGCGACGAGGTCGTCCTGCTCGAGGCCGCCCCCGAACTGGGAGGGCTGGCGAGCGCCTGGGACCTGGAGCTCGCCGACGGCGCACACCTCAGCTGGGACCGCCACTACCACGTCACGCTGTTGTCGGACGCCCGCACACGGGCGATGCTGGCCGACCTCGACCTCGAGCGCGAGCTGCGCTGGGTCGAGACCCGAACGGGCTACTACGGCCCCGACGGGCGCCTCGTCTCCGTGTCGAACAGCCTCGAGTTCCTGAAGCTCCCGGGTCTGAACCTCATCGACAAAGGCCGCCTGGCGCTCACGATCCTGGCCGGGTCACGCATCACCGACGGCCGCAGCATGGAGCGGGTGGGGGTCGAGGCCTGGCTCACGAAGTGGTCGGGCCGCCGTACGTTCGACCGGTTCTGGCTTCCGCTGCTGCGGGCCAAGTTGGGCGACGCCTATCGGCAGGCCTCGGCCGCCTTCATCTGGGCGACCATCCAGCGGCTCTACGCGGCGCGCCGCAGCGGACTCAAGAAGGAGATGTTCGGGTACGTGCCGGGCGGCTACGCCCGCGTGTTCGACCGCTTCGCCGAGGTGCTGGCCGCCCGCGGGGTGAAGGTGGAGCTGGGCACCGCGGTGCAGCGCATCACCCGCTCGGGCGACGGGCTGCGCATCGAGACCGCCGGCGGCGCCCTCGAGGTCGACGGTGCCATCGTGACGACGGCGGCGCCCCTCGCCGCGGCCATGTGCCCCGAGCTCACCCCCACCGAGCTCGACCGTCTGCGCAACGTCACCTACCAGGGCATCGTGTGCGCCTCCGTCGTGCTGCGCCGCCCGCTCGGCGGCTACTACCTGACGTACATCACCGACCCGGCGACGCCGTTCACGGCCGTCGTCGAGATGACGGCGTTCGTCGACCCGGCCGAGCTCCAGGGCAACCACCTGGTGTACCTGCCCAAGTACGTGGCGCCCGACGACCCGCTGCTCGACGCCGACGACGCCACGGTGCGCGAGACGTTCCTGCCGTTCCTCCAGCGCATGTACCCCGACCTCACCGATGCCGACGTGCTCGCGTTCCGCGTGTCGCGCGTGCGGAGGGTCTTCGCCGTTCCCACCCTGGGGTTCAGCGACGTGATGCCGGCCCAACGAACCTCGGTGCCCGGATTGGAGCTGGCCGGTTCGGCCCAGCTGCCCTTCGCCACGCTCAACGTGAACGACACGCTCTCGCTGCTCGAGGAGCGGCCGGGGTGAAGCTGCCGACCGACGCCGCCGAGCCGGTGGTGGCCCCGGTGACGACTTCAGCCGAGTCGGTCGTCGCCCACCGCTCGCCCGGGCGGACGTTCACCTGGGTGGTGGTGGCCGCCACCGCCCTGGCCGCCGCGAATGCGCTCATCGGCATCGGGTCGGCGAGCGTGGCGCGCGACGAGGGCTTCAGCATCTCGACCTCGCTGCGGTCATGGTCGTCGCTCGTCCGTCTCAGCCTGCACACCGAGACGAACGCCTGGCTCTACGCGTTCGTCCTGAAGGCGTGGTCGGCGCTCGGCACCTCGCCCGCCATGCTGCGGGTGCCATCGTCGGCGGCGTTCGCCGTGAGCGTCGTGCTGGCCGCGCTCATCGCCCGCCGGTTGTTCGGCGATCGAGTCGGCATGATCACGGCCGGTCTGGTGGCCGTGAACGGCGCCATGCTGATGTTCGCCAACCAGATCCGCGGCTACTCGTTCGCCGTCGCGTTCGCGCTCGGTGCCACTCTCGTGTTCCTGGCCGAGGTGCGGCGGCCGAGGACCTCGACCCTCGTCGGGTGGATGGTGCTGGCGCTGCTGGCCGCGCAGTGCCAGCTGCACACGTTCGCCGTGATCGTGCCGCACCTGGTCGCCCTGGTCGCCCTGCCGGCGCCCGAGCGGCGCTGGCGTCGACGCCTGGGCGCCGCCGCCGTCGGTGCGGTGGTGCTGGCGCCGCTGGCGTGGGCCATCTCGAACAACGAGGAGGGCCAGGGCCTGTTCAGCCTCCGGCTCGGCGTGTTCCGAGACGTGCTGTACACGTTCAGCGGTCGGGGGGGCGTGCTCGGCGTGCTCACGTTCGTGGCGGGCGGCGTCGCGCTCGTGGCGCTGCTGCGCTCGTCCTGGCGGCGCCCGTCGGGCACCGAGCGCTTCGCCGCGACGCTGCTGGCGGCGTGGATCGTGGCACCGTTCCTGGGGTTGTTGGTGGCGTCGCTCGTCCTGCAGCCCACGCTCATCGGGCGGTACCTGCTCTACTGCGTGCCCGCCATGGCCATCCTGCTGGCCCTCCTGATCGACCGGGTGATCTCCGCCGGCTGGCCGCGCACGGCGTCGGTCTGCGCGGCGGTCCTGCTCGTTGGCGGTGGCCTGCGCGGCTCGGTCAGCTGGCATCTCGACTCGCACACCGAGCAGTGGGACCACGTGGCCGCCTACGTGTTCTCGCAGGCCCGGGCCGACGACCGACTGGTGCTGGCCAACGACTCGGTGCGGCTCTTCTTCGAGTACGAGCGCACCCGTCAGCACGGCACGCCCGCAGGTCCGCTCCCCGGCTATCCCGCCGAGCCCTGGGGTGCCTACGGAACGGGAGACCAGCGCTACCTGTCGCCGTCGGTCGACGAGCTCACGGCGGTGGCCGCAGAGGCGCCGCGCCTGTGGGTCGTGGTCGGTCACCACCACGTCGACGCCGAGGTGATGCCGTCGCGGCTGAACGCCCTCGAGGGGCGTTTCCGCCTGGTCGACCGGCGCACCTTCCCGAACGAGATCGACGTGCTCCTGTACGAGCGAGTCACGTCGTGACCATCGTCGCCCTTCCGCCCGCATCGAGGACCGCATGACCCGCCCGCTCGCTTCGCTCTCACTCGACCTCGACAACCTGTGGTCGTACCAGATGACCCACGGCGACCCCGGTTGGGACCGGCTCGACAGCTACCTCGACGTGCTGGTACCCACCGTGCTCGACGTGTTGCGCGCCCGGCAGATGCGGATCACGTTCTTCGTCGTCGGTCAGGACGCGGCCCTGGCGAAGAACCACGACGCAATCCGGGCGTTGGCCGCCGACGGCCACGAGATCGGCAATCACTCGTTCCGTCACCAGCCCTGGCTCCACCGTTACTCGATCGACGAGGTCAACGACGAGCTGGCCCGCACCGAGGACGCCATCGGCGAGCTGACCGGGCGCACGCTCAGTGGGTTCCGCGGCCCCGGGTACAGCCTGTCGGGTGACGTGCTGCGCGTGCTCGTCGATCGCGGCTACCGCTACGACTGCTCGACGTTGCCCACCGTCGTCGGACCGGCGGCGCGCTGGTACTACTTCCGATCCGCCAAGCTCTCGGCCGAGCAGCGCGCGGAGCGCTCGACGCTGTTCGGCGGCGCCCGCGAGGGCTTCCGTCCGCTCAAGCCGTACCAGTGGGAAGTGGGCGACGACCGCCTGCTCGAGATCCCGGTCACCACGCTGCCCCTGGCGCGCGTGCCGATGCACGTGAGCTACGTGCTGTACCTGGCGGGACCCTCGCCGGCGCTGGCGCGGCACTACTTCGCCAACGCGCTCCGCCTGTGCCGGTTGCGGGGGGTGGAGCCGTCGATCCTGCTCCACCCGCTCGACTTCCTGGGCGCCGACGACGTCGACAGCCTCGGGTTCTTCCCCGGCATGGCCATGAAGGGCTCGGCCAAGCGCGCCGTCGTGGCGGCGTGCCTCGACGAGCTGCGCCGGCACTTCGACGTGGTGCCGATGGAGACGCACGCCCACGCCATCACGGAGCGGCGTCAGTCGTTGCGCACCGTGCCGGCCGCGTCGGCGACGCCGGTGCTGGAGCGCGCATCGTGACGGCGCTCGACCCGGTACCGGCGGCACCGATGTCTGTCGAGAGCGAGGAACAGCTGCTGCCGCTGGTGTCGGTGGTGATCCCGGCCTACAACGAGGCGCTGCTCATCATGAGCTCGCTGACCGAGATCTACGGATACATGCGCGGCCTGTCCGACGCGTACCGCTTCGAGTTGATCATCGTCGACGACGGTTCCACCGACGAGACGGGCGCGATCGCCGAGGCCTTCGCGGCCACCCGCCCCGAGGTGCGCGTCCTGCGCCACCAGGTCAACTTCCGGCTCGGTCAGGCGCTGCGGTGGGGCTTCGCCGAGTCGCGGGGCGACTACGTGGTGGCCTTCGACTCCGACCTGTCGTACGCGCCCGACCACATCGGCCGAATGCTCGAGTCGATCACGAGCGAGCACGCCCGCGTGGTCATCGCCTCGCCGTACATGAAGGGTGGCCACACCACGTCCATCCCGTGGCACCGCAAGGCGATGAGCTCGGGCGTGAACCGGCTGCTGGCCGCCACCAGCCAGGGCGACCTGAACACGGTCACCGGCATGGTCCGGGCCTACGACGGCAGGTTCCTGCGCAGCCTCAACCTGAAGGCCATGGGGCCCGAGATCAACACCGAGATCCTCTACAAGGCGCAGGTCATGCGGGCCCGCGTCATCGAGATCCCGGCCCACCTCGACTGGTCGAACCAGGCCGAGCGGATGCGCATCCGGCGGGTCAGCCTGAAGGTCTCGACGACCTCGAAGCTCCTCATGTTCGCCAGCTTCCTGTTCCGACCGTTGATGTTCTTCTTCGTGCCGGGACTGCTGCTGCTCGTGCTGTCCGCCTGGACGTTGGGCTCGGTGGGCGTCGGTGTCCTGCGCCACTACTCCGAGGGCGCCGGCAGCTTCGACCAGCACCTCACGTACGCGTTCGGGCAGACCTACGACGAGCGCCCGCAGAGCTTCATCATCGGCGGCATCGCGTTCGTGGTGTCCGTGCAGATGATCACGCTCGGCCTGCTGGCGACGCAGTCGAAGCGCTACTTCGAGGAGCTCTTCCACCTGGGTACGAACTCGAGGCGCCAGCTCGACGACCTGCGCTCGCGCATCGACACGCTCGAGGCCGGGGCGACGTCGGGTGGGAGCACCGACCGGGTATCGTGATCCGTCCATCCTCCGGCGGGCGCGACGCGAGAAGGTGATCCATGGCCATCGGTTCCGACCCCGGTGCATCGTCGTCCCCTACGGCACCCCCCGAGGCGCTCGATCTCGACGCGACGCCGTCGACCGCACGTACCACGCGGCCTGCGCGACGGGCGTTGGCCCTGCTCGCGATCGTCGCCGTTGGCGGCGTGGGGATCGTGCGCGTGCTCGGTCCCGACCGGGTGGAACGGCGTGACGATCGGGTCGCCCCGGCCGCCCGACCCAGCCTGAACGCCCCCATCGACGGGGCGCTGGCCCCGGCCGTGCGTGCGGAGCAGCCCGGCGGCGCGGCCGGCGTCGGCGCCGGCGTCCTCGCCCCCGGGCTCACCGGGGCGGCGGCACCGGCGGGCGTGCGCGCCGCGCCGGGCACG
>JANPGL010000803.1:0-8793 GCA_031423915.1 Actinomycetes bacterium
AGCAGCAGCGACGGTCCGGGCAGGCGCGCCGCCTCCTCGTCGAACATCGTGGCCAGCTGCGGTGCCGAGCCGACCGGCACGTTGATGCCGTCGATCAGCGTCGCCGTCTGGTCGAGTTGCCCGTGGAAGTCCGTCAGCCCGATGATCGAGATCGGCTTGACGATGCGGTCGCCCGTGGTCATCTCGACGAGCACCCTGCCCTGGCTCTGCATGGGCGACGGAACGCCGAGCAGGTACGCCAGTGTGGGCGCCAGGTCGATCGACGAGGCCTTCACCATGCCGCGCTTGATGCCGCGACCGCCGGCGATGAACGTCGCCCGCATGTTGGTGCTGGCCGTCAGGTCCTGGACGTCGGGCACGTAGCCGTGCTGCCCGAAGAACGCCGAGCGGGCCACGAGCGTGCCCGGGGTGGCGGCGTCGAACTGGTACGGCGGGTACGAGAACACGACGAGGTCGCCGGTGCGGGTCGGGTTGGCCATGTCGGCCGTCGAGCCCTCGCCGTTGGGGATGTAGCGGGCCTCGGCCTTGGTGTACATCCGGTCGACCAGCTTCCAGCCCTCGGGCTGGCCGTCGCCGGTCCAGTCGTTCGTGTCCGTCAGCGCGGCGAACGCCGCTTTGATCTGGGCCACGGTGGCCGCCTCGGCGGCCGCGGGCACCTGCACGAACCCGCCCCCGGCGGGGTCGCGCCCGGCCAGGTTCAGGTAGATCTGCACCGTGCCGCCGGCCCAGCACGCCTTGGCCTTGCCGATGGTCTCACCGGTGGCCGGGCGGCAGTTCGACGTCTGCGGCTTGGAGAGCAGGCCGAGGTCGACCAGCACCTTCGATGCGTCGACGGCGAGGAACTGCGGGGCGAAGCCGTGATCGGACGACACGAACGTCGTCGGGTTGGTGCCCATGAGCGAGCGCGCCAGCTTCAGGGTGTTGTCGGCGCCGGCGTAGGCCCGGCGCAGATAGGCCCAGCGGGCTTCGACGCGGCCGTCGGGCGTGCCGTTGACCTCGACGTCGTCGTACGCCGGGTTGCTGCGGGCACCGGGCCCGGGCAGCGTCGGTGTCACGAGGCCGAGGAACTGGTGCTGGAACTCGTCGGTGACCGGATACCCCGCCAGCAGCAGGTCGGGCTGGTACGTCTTCACGACGTAGGTGAGGACCGGCTGGTTGAACTTCTCCAGGTACAGACCCTGCTCGACGTAGGTGTCCTCGCTGACGATGCCGGCCTCGATGATGGCGAAGTCGGCGCCGGTGGCCGACGGGAACTTCTGCGCCAGGTACTCCGCGAAGTCGCCGCTGAAACCGGGTTCGCCGGGCCAGGTCGCCCACGTGGCGTTGGAACGTCCGACGGAGGTGTGGAACAGGCGGACCCGCGAGAGGTCGCGGGCGAGCGTTTCGACCTTGACGAGGAAGCCGGCGGTCTTGCCGTCGAGGGCGCCGCCGGAGATCTTGACCTTGACGTCGGCCCACTCGCCCTTCTTGAGGTCGGCCACCTTGGCGGCGCCGTCCTTCGTCGACGAGAACAGCACGCGGTCGTACCGGACGCGGTTGTCGTCGACGCTGTCGTACAGGTAGGCGTTCAGGCCGTACTTGTCGACGCCGAAGTCGAGCACGCGCAGGCGCATCTCCTTGGCGGGCGCGTACGAGGTCGGCACGTTCGTCCACCCGGTGGCGTCGGCCGGCGCGGCGCCGGCGAACGGCGCCTGCCCGGCGAAGCCGGCGGGATGATCGAACTGGAGACCGAAGGACGCCACGAAGGTGGCGTTGTCGGAAGGCGTCGTGTAGTTCGTTGCCACACCGCGGCCCGAGAAGAACGAGTGGAAGTCGACCGTCGGCCCGTTGATCAGGGCCTCGCCGCCTCCGGCCCATTCGATCTGGGCGACCTTCTTGCCGCCACGCTCGGCGGATTGTGCGATGGTCTCGGCCTGGGGCACGCCGGCGTCGAACGCGCTGACGCGGGACGAGAAGGCGGCACCGTTCTTGGCGAACGTGTTGTTGGTGGAGCCGTGCACGCCGGGCCAGGCGCCGGTGGCGAGCGTGTACCAGCCGGCGCCGGTGTTCGGCGGCGCCTGGGTGAGCAGCCCGTCATCCGCGGCGTACGCGCCGGTCGAGGCCAACTTGGCCATCTCCTTCATGACGCCCTCGCCGGAGAACTGCGACACGGCGTCCTGGCGCATGCCGTCGGCGGCGAAGAACACCGCCTTGTCGGTCGTGGCGGCGGACGCGGAACTCCCGGTCCCTGCTGCCACCACGGGCGAAGTGAGCGAAGCGACGACAGCGAGCCCAGAGAGCATCGCCAGCGCGCGACGGCGTGCGGCCATCGGTTACCTCCCGGTCGGAACCCCATGTATCCGGCTCATCCCGCCACGGGCACTGCGAGCCGATCTCCACCGTACGGGGTGCCGTTCTTCCGAAACAGAGCTTTCGTCGGGCGGGACCGCTCGAGTGCCTCGGATTCGCTTCGACTCGCGCGTAGCGTGCTGAATGAACCGCGCTGCGACGTTCCTGGTCTCAAGATTTCGTCATGGCTTGGCCTCGCCACCGCTCAGCGCAGCGGACGGAACATGGCCCGGAGCTCGTCGACCATCAGCGATGGCTGCTCTGCGGGCCCGAAGTGCCCGCCCCGGGGCATCACCGTCCACCGGCGCAGGTCGGTGGTTCGTTCGGCCACCGCCCGGGGGAGGAAGACGACGTCACGCGGGAAGATGCTGAAACCGGTGGGCACCCCGATGGTGGGCGTGCGGTCGTGGACGACGGGCCAGCCTCCGTTGAAGTGGTCGAAGTAGAGGCGCAGGGACGTGGCGATGGTGCCGGTCAGCCAGTACACCGACGCCAGCGTGCACAGCTCGTCCCGGTCGAACACCCGCAGCACGTCGCCGTCGCAGTCGCTCCACGCCCGGCGGCGTTCCCACAGCCACGCCGCTGTCCCGACGGGGGAATCGGCCAACGCGTACGCCAGCGTCTGGGGGTCGTGGGTGTGGACGACCACGTGGCTGCGTATCAGGCGCTCGGACTCGGCGGCGCGGGCCACCATCCACCGCTCGTCCTCGGCCCAGTCGGCGGCGGGCACCGTGGCACGGCTCACGCCCGGGATGACCGCCAGGCTCATGTCGACGCCGATCAGGCGTTCGGGGTGGGCGTGGCCGAGCTCGGCCGTCACGATGGCACCCCAGTCGCCGCCGTAGGCCGCGAACCGCTCGTAGCCGAGGACCTCGGTCATCAGCCGGGACCACAGCTGGGCCACGCGCCGGACGTTCACGCCGGTGGTGCGCAACGGCGTCGAGAACCCGAACCCCGGCAGCGAGGGCACGATCACGTCGAACGAGTCGGCGGGGTCGCCGCCGTGGGCGGTGGGGTCGGTGAGCGGGCCGATGAGGTGGCGCATGTCCCAGAAGGTCCACGGCCAGCCGTGCGTGACGACGATGGGCATCGGGTTCGGGCCGGTGCCGCGCACGTGGACGTAGTGGATGGGGATGCCGTCGAGCTCGACGCGCCACTGCGGCAGCTCGTTCATGGCCGCCTCGGTGGCACGCCAGTCGTACCGGTCGCGCCAGTACGCCACCATCTCCTGCAGCCACCCCCGCTCGACGCCGTACGTCCAGTCGTCGTTGCCCGCATCCTCCGGCCAGCGCACGGTCGCCAGCCGTCGGTGCAGGTCATCGAGGTCGGCCTGATCGACGGCGACGGTGAACGGCACGGGGGCGCTGGCTGCGGTCATCGCGCCATCGTCCCAGACCGGTGGGCCCGGGTGGTTCGGGCCTTAGGCGAACGGGGCCAGCAGCCGGGTCATCGACAGCCGGTATGCCGCCTCGAGCTGGTCGGGCCCGAGCCCGACGCGCCCGGTCAGGTGCTCGCCCGTCTCGAACTGGGCCGCCGCCTCGACGCAGCCGAGCAGGATCGTGCGCTCGTCACCCTCGAGCCGATCGAGCTCGGGTGCGAAGTAGTCGGCGACCTGCGCCCGCACGAGCTCCCGCTGGCGCTCGGCGCGCTCGGCCAGCTCGGGCGAACGGTGGAAGCGCAGCGATGCGCCACGCACGACCGGCGCCACGGCGTAGTAGAGCCGGGCTCGGTGCGCGGCGATGGTGGCGATGCGTTCGGCCAGGCTCGCGCCTTCGGGTCGGGGCGCCAGCTCGTAGAGCGGCGCCACGCGGGCGAGCTGCACCTCGAGGGCGCGCAGCGTCAGGTCCTGCATGTCGTCGAAATACCGGAACACCGAGCGGAGCGACACGCCGGACCGCTGGGCCAGCTGCTGGGCGGTGGGGTGCAGCTGACCCTCGGCGAACAGCACGAGCAGGGCCTCGACGACGCTGGCCTGGTTGCGGTCCCGGCGGGCGCGCCGGCCGTCGGCCGTGTCGGAGTCGTCCGCTCGGTCGAAGGGGCTCGTCGTCGCCATCTCGTCCGTCAAGTCCACGTTCACAGGGTCATCGCTCCGGTTCCGAGGGTTGTCGACGATTCAGACGGAGCAACGACCGTGCCATGACGCGGTTGGCGATGAAATCTGGAAGCGTTTGCGGCCGATCGTCTGACACAACACGCGTAGGCGCGGTCGTGGTGTGCGACGCTGGACGTCGTGCTCCTCCAGCGGATCGTGCACGCCTCCGCCCGCCTCGCCGACGAGCCGGGCCGGCTGGCCAAGCGGGCCATCCTCGTCGACCTGCTGAGGGACGCGACGGTGGACGAACTGCCCGTGGCCCTCGGACTGTTGCGGGGCGAACCGCAGCAGGGTCGCGTCGGGGTCGGCTGGCGCACCTTGGGCGCGGCGGACGTCGCCCCGGCCGCCGCCGCGACGCTCACGTTGGCCGACGTCGACGGGGTGATCGACGAACTGGGCGCGGCCGCAGGCGACGGTGCCGGCGGCCTCCGGGCCCGGCTGGTAGCCGATCTGCTCGGCCGTGCCACGGCCGACGAGGCCGCCTACCTGTGGCGCGTGTTCGCCGGCGAGGTGCGCCATGGTGCGCTCGACGGCGTGCTGACCGACGCGGTGGCGGCCGCCGACGGCGTGCCCCCGGCGTCGCTGCGCCGCGCCGCCATGTTCCTCGGCGACCTGGCCGCCGCCGCCGTGCTGGGGCGCACCGGTGGCGTCGGCGCGCGCGACGCCGTGGGGCTGCCGGTGCTGCATCCGGTTCAGCCCATGCTCGCGTCGACGGCGATGTCGGTGACCGAGGCCGTCGCCGGTTCGACGGTGTCGGTCGAGTGGAAGCTCGACGGCGCCCGCATCCAGGCCCACCGGCTCGGCGACGCAGTGCGCCTCTACACCCGCAACCTCAACGACGTGACCGCCCGCCTGCCCGACGTCGTCGCCATCGTGCGCTCGTTCCCGGCCGACGGGCTCGTGCTCGACGGCGAGGTCCTCGGGGTGGACGAGCGGGGCCGGCCGGAGGCCTTCCAGGACACCATGAGCAGCTTCTCGACCGAGGCGTCCCGCCCCGGTCTGTGCGTCTGGTTCTTCGACCTGCTGCACGTCGCCCACCGCAGCCTGGTCGACGCGCCGCTGTCGGAGCGTCGCGCCGCGCTCGAGGCGCTCGTCGGGCCGATGGCCGTGCCGTCGGTTCGCACCGACGACCCGACCGTGGCCGAGGCGTTCGCCCGCGATGCGCTGGCCGCGGGCCACGAGGGGGTGGTCGTCAAGGATCTCGACTCCACGTACGAGGCGGGGCGTCGGGGCGCGGCGTGGCGCAAGGTGAAGCCGGTGCACTCGGTCGACCTGGTGGTGCTGGGCGCCGAGTGGGGCCACGGTCGGCGGCGCGGCACCCTGTCCAACCTGCACCTCGGCGCCCGTGACCCGGACGGCGACGGCTTCGTGATGGTCGGCAAGACCTTCAAGGGGCTCACCGACGCCGTGCTGGCCTGGCAGACCGTGCGGTTGCAGGAGCTCGCCGTGGACCGCCACGACTGGGGCGTCACGGTGCGCCCCGAACTGGTCGTGGAGATCGCCCTCGACGGCGTCCAGCGCTCCCGCCGGTATCCGGGCGGGGTCGCCCTTCGTTTCGCCCGGGTCCGCCGCTACCGCGAGGACAAGCAAGCCGACGAGGCGGACGTGCTGGGGACGCTCCGCCGTCTCGTGGTCGACGCCCGGAACGCGACGCCGGAGGGGTGACGGGCTGCGGTCGGTGGCGGGCGCCCTCGGAGAAGGGCCATCCCAGCGACTAGCGTCGCCGCCCGTGGCGGTCCTGCGTTTCTCCTTCGGCACCATGGGGTCGGGCAAGTCGACGCTGGCCCTGCAGATCCACCACAACCTGCAGCAGTGCGGGCTCCGGGGCTTGCTGCTCACGCGCCTCGACCGCGACGGCGGCCGCGTGTCGAGCCGGCTCGGGGTCTCGGCCGACGCCCTCGAGGTCGACCCCGACATGGACCTGTTCGAGATGGCCCGGCATCGCCGCCCGCTCGACTACCTGGTGGCCGACGAGGCGCAGTTCTACACGACCACCCAGGTGGATCAGCTGGCCCGGGCGGTCGACGGGCTCGACATCGACGTGTACGCCTTCGGGCTGATCACCGACTTCCGGGGTCTGCTGTTCGACGGCACCAAGCGGCTGCTCGAGGTGTCGGACGAGCGGATCGCCATGCAGGTCGAGGCGCGCTGCTGGTGCGGATCGCGCGCCACGCACAACGCCCGGCTGGTGAACGGCCGAGTCGTGTACGAGGGCGACGTCGTGGTCGTCGGCGACACCGAGTCGGCCTCACCCGACCAGCTCTTCGGCGACGTCGTGCGCTACGAGCTGCTGTGCCGGCGCCACTACCGCGCGGGGGTCACCGCCCGCCCGGCCCGCTGACCGGCGGTACGCTCGCGCCGACATCACGGCGCAGCAGGGGGAGAGCGATGCTGTCGTACTCGCACGGGGCGTCGGCGACGCCGCTCATCGGTCAGACCATCGGCGAGAACCTCGAGGCCGCCGCGGCGCGCTGGCCCGACAACGAGGCCCTCGTCGTGCCGTACCAGGGTGTGCGCCTCACGTACCGCCAGTTCGACGACGAGGTCGACCGGATGGCGCGACGCTTCCTGGCCGAGGGGTTCGCCGCCGGCGACCGGTTGGGCATCTGGGCGCCGAACTGCGCCGAGTGGGCGCTGGTGCAGTACGCCACGGCCAAGATCGGCGTGATCCTCGTGAACGTCAACCCGGCGTACCGGAGCCACGAGCTCGAGTACGCCCTGCGCCAGTCCGGCTGCCGCGGTCTGGTGGCGGCGACCGAGTTCAAGGGCAGCGACTACGTGGCCATGGTGGCGTCGGTGCGGCCGACGCTGCCCGACCTCCAGTTCGTGTGGCACCTCGGCGACGCGGCATGGCACGACTGGCTGGCGCACCACGAGCTCGCTCCGGTCGACGCGCTCCGAGCGCGCGCGGCCACCCTGTCGTTCGACGACGCGATCAACATCCAGTACACCAGCGGCACCACCGGGTTCCCCAAGGGCGCAACGCTCACCCACCACAACATCCTCAACAACGGCTTCTTCGTGGCCGAGGGCTGCCGCTACACCGACCGCGACCGTGTGTGCATCCCCGTCCCGCTGTACCACTGCTTCGGCATGGTGATGGGCAACCTCGGGTGCACGACGCACGGCGCCACCATGGTCTACCCGGCGCCCGCGTTCGACGCCGAGGCGACGCTGCGCACCGTGCAGGACGAACGCTGCACGAGCCTCTACGGCGTGCCCACGATGTTCATCGCCGAGCTCAACCATCCGGGATTCGGCGGCTACGACCTGTCGAGCCTGCGCACCGGCATCATGGCCGGCTCGCCGTGCCCGGTCGAGACCATGAAGCAGTGCATCAGCACCATGCACATGGACGAGGTGACCATCTGCTACGGCATGACCGAGACCTCGCCGGTGTCGACGCAGACCGCCGCCGACGACACCATCGACCAGCGGGTCGGCTCGGTCGGTCGCGTCCACCCTCACGTCGAGGTGCGGATCGCCGAACCCGACTCCGGTCTCACCGTGGCACGCGGGGCCACCGGGGAACTGTGCACCCGCGGCTACTCCGTGATGCTCGGCTACTGGGACGAGCCCGACAAGACCGCGCAGGCCATCGACGCGTCGGGTTGGATGCACACCGGCGACCTGGCCGTGATGGACGAAGACGGCTACGTCAACATCGTCGGCCGCATCAAGGACATGATCATCCGGGGCGGCGAGAACGTGTACCCGCGCGAGATCGAAGAGTTCCTCTTCACCCACCCCGACGTCGTCGACGTGCAGGTGATCGGGGTCCCCGACGCCAAGTACGGCGAGGAGCTGATGGCGTGGGTCGTCGTCCGGGAGGGTGCGACGCTCGGACTCGAGGAGGTGCGGGCCTACTGCCAGGGCCGCATCGCCCACTACAAGGTCCCTCGCTACGTGCACGTGGCGACCGAGTTCCCCATGACGGTCACCGGGAAGATCCAGAAGTACAAGATGCGCGAAGCGGCCGTCGAGATGCTCGGACTGCACGACGCCGCCGCCATCCGCACCGCCTGAGCGGGTGCGGACGGCGGGTCGACGCGGCCGTCGTCAGTGGGTGACGACCTTCGACAGGCCCTTGGCCGACGCGATGATCGCCTCGACCTGCTTGAGCGACGGCACTTGGCGGACGAGCTTCTTCGTGCCGTTCACCTCGGCCAGCTTCGCCTGCAGGTTCTCCGCGTTGCGGGTGGCGAGCTCGGTCGGCGAGTCCACCCCGGCCGCCTCCAGGAGGTCGGAGTACTGGGTGCCCACCCCCTTGACGCGGAACAGGTCGGCCCGGTTGACCCACTCGAGCAGCTGGTTCGTGCTGATGCCGGTCTTGCCCGACAGCTCGGTCCGGCCCGCGTTCGCGGCGCCGGCCT
>JANPGL010000804.1:0-7504 GCA_031423915.1 Actinomycetes bacterium
ACGCCCGCTTGGCCACCGACGCGAGGTCGGCGGCGAGATCGAAGTCCGTCCCCACAGCGGGCGACGGTAGCCGACCGCCCGACCCTGCCGGCAGGTGGCGTCCGCGACGACGGGCCACAACGGGTGCCGCGACCGCGCCGCGCCGTCTGACCGGCGCCCAGGGGTGACCTCCTGCTCTGGTCGCGGCGTCCGCCGGACCGCACGATCGTGGTGGAAGACCCTCCCCGAGGAGGTGCCCATGTCCACTCGACCACTGGCCCCACCCGCATCCGATGCCCGGCCGGTCACCGCGGCGTCGGCGACGTTTCCATGCCCGCGCTGCGGCAACCCGCTCGATCCCGCTGCGGCCGATGCGGTCGACGCGCTCGTCACCTGCTCGTGCGGGCACCGGGCGTACGTGGGCTACGTCGCCGAGGCGGTCGCCATGTCCGCTCGCCTCGGTTGGCTACAGGACCGCATCGCCGCCGGCGACCCCGCGCCACCGCCCGACCTGGCCAGGCGCTACGGCGTCTGGGGTGCGCCCGTCAACGCCGCCCGACCCGGGCCGGAACGTCAGCCGGTCGGAGCGCAGACGCTTCTGCTCACGTTGGGCAGCCTCTTGGTGATCGCCGGAGCCATCGTGTTCGCGGCGGTGATGTGGGCCCACCTCGGTGTCGCGGGCCAGGTGGTCCTGTTCGCCGTGTTGACCCTGGCGGTGGGTGGCCTCGCCGCCCGCCTCCACCCGACGCTGTCCCGAACCTCGGAGGCGCTCGGGGTGATGGCGTTCGGGCTCCTCGTGGTGGACGAGGTGGCCGCACCGAGGCTCGGCTTCCTGCCGAAGGGATGGTTCGAGCCCGCCCACCCGTACCTGGCCGTGGCGGCCGCTCTCCTCGCCATGGCGGGTCTCGCCGCGGGTCACCTGACGGGGGTTCGGGCATGGGTGTGGCTCGGGTGGTTCTCGAGCGCGGCCTTCTGCGGGGCCGTGGCCTGGACCGTCGGCGACCGAGCTGGCGGCTCGCGTACCGCGCAGGCCCTGGGCGTGCTGGTCCTGACCCTGGCCGGCGTGGCCCTGCTGGCGCTGTCCCGCGGCCTCGGGGCGGATCGCGACCCGATCCGGGTCGCCGGCGCGGCTGCGCTCGTCGTCGGGATCCCGATCGTCGCCGCGCTGGCGCTGCACGCGGACGGCCTGACCGGGGCGCTGGTGACGACCGGGATAACGTCAGGCGCCACCGGGCTGGCGTGGCGCTGGCGGCCCGACGCGTGGTTCCGGTCGCTGACGCTCGCCGGCGTAGGGGCCACGATCGGGCTCGCCCTCCTCGTGCCCCCCGACCGTCAGTGGGTGGGGTTGGGGGCGGTGGCGGCGCTGGCGGGCGCTGTGGTTCTCGTCGTGTTCTTCCGGGCGCAGCGGCAGGCCGACGGCCTGTTGGCCGCGGGCGTGCTGTGGGCGTCGTGGCTCGTGGGTCGGTTGGCTCGTCTCGGCGTCGTGGACGACGAGGCGGCTCGCGACGAACTCGCCGACCTCGTGCGCCATCAGGTGTCGTGGATGGCCCTCGTCGTGGCGGCAACCGGCTTCCTGGTGGCCTGGCGCCGGCTCGGGGGTGGAGGAGCGGCGCTCCTGGCGTGGCCGGCGGCGGCGATCGGTGAGCTCGGCCTGGTGTTGGCGGCACCCGCCTGGGCGCCGGCGGTGCCGGAGTCGGCGACGTTGTCGTTCGCCGCGCTGCTCCTGGTCGCCGGCGTGCTGAACACGCGCGCCGGCGAACCCGGCTCGCTGGCGCGCTACGGCCCTGCGCTGACGATGGCTCTGCTGCCGTCGGCCGTGCTCACGTGGAGCGCGCCGTGGGTGGTCGACGGGGCGTCCGGCCCGACGGGCGAGCACCTCGTGCGGATGATCCTCGTGCTCGCTGCGGGCGCCACGCTCGTCATCGTGGGCGCCTGGCGGCGGCTGGCGGGCGTGCTCGAGCCGGCCGCCGCCGCGGTGCTCCTCGCCGGGGGCGCGCAGCTGTGGACCGGGTTGACGGCCCTACCGAGATGGATCGCCCTGGCCGTCGCCGGCACGGTGCTCGTGCTGGCCGGCGCCCGGCTCGAGTGGCTGCGGGGCGAGGGACACCGGGCGAGCACCTGGTTCCACGGGCTGAGGTGACGCCATCGCCCGGACGGCGGCCGACTCGGGGAACGGCTCGTTCGCCGGCTCTGCCCTCAACCGTTGTGGTGGAGCTGAGGGGAATCGAACCCCTGACCTCTTCCATGCCATGGAAGCGCTCTGCCAACTGAGCTACAGCCCCGCAACGGAGTGTGAACGATAGCAGCAGCCGCTTGAACGTCCAACCGGGATGACCGCGAGACTGGGCGGATGTCCGCATCCCTGAACCACCCGTGGCGATCCGCCCTGGTCACCGGCGCTTCCAGCGGCATCGGGCGCGATCTCACCCGGCTGCTCGGTGCCGCCGGCATCGCTACCGTGGCCGTTGCACGCCGCGGCGACCGGCTCGCCGAACTGGCCAGGGAGCACCCGAGCATCGAGCCGCTCGTCGCCGATCTGGGGACGCCAGCCGGCGTGGCCGCCGTGGCCGCCCGGGCGGGCGACGTCGACCTGCTCGTCAACAACGCCGGGTTCGGGCTCGACGGCGACTTCGCCGACCTGGCCGCCGAGGGCCATCAGCGCATGATCGACCTCAACGTCTCGGCGTTGGTGGCGCTCACCCGGGCCGCGGTCGAGCCGATGAGGGCGCGTCGCCGAGGCTGGATCCTTCAGGTGTCGTCGATGGCCAGCTTCCAGCCGGGTCCCACCGCGGCCACCTACTCGGCCACCAAGGCGTTCGTGACGAGTCTGTCGGAGGCCCTGCACGAAGAGCTGCGGGGCACAGGCGTGATCGTCACGGCCTCGTGTCCCGGGTTCACGCGCACCGAGTTCCACGAGGCGAGCGGCTCGGCCGGCTCGGTGTCGAGCGTGCCGGGCTTCGCCTGGCTGTCTTCGCACGAGGTCGCGAGTTCGGCCCTGCGGGCGTGCGCCGCCGGCCGGGCGCTCGACGTCCCGGGCGCGACCTACAAAGGCCTGGCGGCCGTCTCGGGCTCGATGCCCCGCTGGGCCGTCCGCCGCCTGATGGCGCTTGGCTCCCGCACGCGTTGACCGGGTCGCTGCCGTCCCCGGCGCCGCGCATCAGATGCGACCAACCTCCGGCGGGCGACGCCATGGTCGCATTTGATGCGCGAGAACCCGGAGGGCCTGACGGGCCCGGGCGCGCTCCGGGTCAGGCGACGACGTTGACCATCTTGCCGGGAACGACGATGACCTTGCGCGGGGGCTTCCCGTCGAGGGCGGCCCGGACCTTGTCGTCGGCGAGGGCCAGCGTCTCCACCTCGGCGGGGGTGGCGTCGACGGCCACGGTCAGGCGCGTGCGCACCTTGCCGTTGATCTGCACCGGGTACTCGACGGTGTCGTCGGCCAGCAGCGCCGGATCGGCCACCGGGAACGGGACGTAGGTGATCGTGGTGTCGTGCCCCAGCTTGACCCACAGCTCCTCGGCCACGTGGGGGCACAGGGGGGCGGCCATCTGCACCAGTGGCTCGGCCACGTCGCGGGGCACGGTGGCCAGCTTGGTCACGTGGTTGTTCAGCTCGATCAGCTTGGCGATGGCGGTATTGAAGCGCAGCGCGTCCATGTCGGCCCGCACCCCGGCGATGCAACGATGCAGCGCGCGACGGGTCTCGTCGTCGGCCGGCTCGACACCGACCTTCACCTCGCCCGTGTGCTCGTCTACCAGGTTGCGCCACAGGCGCTGCAGGAAGCGCTGCATGCCGACGACGTCGCGCGTGTTCCACGGGCGGCTGGCATCCAGCGGGCCCATGGCCATCTCGTACAGCCGGAACGTGTCGGCGCCGTAGTTCTCGCACATCTCGTCGGGCGTGACGACGTTGCGCAGGCTCTTGCCCATCTTGCCGTACTCGCGGTTCACGGGCTTGCCGTCGTGCCACCAGCCGCCGTCGCGCTCGTCGACCTCCGACGCGTCGACGTACACGCCGCGCTCGTCGGTGTAGGCGTAGGCCTGCACGTAGCCCTGGTTGAACAGGCGGTGGAACGGTTCCTCGCTCGACACGTGGCCCAGGTCGTACAGCACCTTGTGCCAGAAGCGCGCGTACAGCAGGTGCAGCACGGCGTGCTCGACACCGCCGACGTACAGATCGACGCCGCCGGTGTGGCCCGCACCTTCCGGCCCCATCCAGTACCGCTCGACTTCGGGGTCGACGAAGGCGCGCCCGTTGGTGGGGTCCAGGTAGCGCAGCTCGTACCAGCAGGAGCCCGCCCACTGAGGCATCACGTTCAGGTCGCGCCGGTACTCGCGCACGCCCTCGCCCAGGTCGATCGAGACCGTCGTCCACTCGGTGGCACGGGTCAGGGGTGTGGCCGGCTCGGTCACGTCGTCGTTCGGGTCCAGCTTCTGGGGGGCGAAGTCCTCCAGGTCGGGCAGCTCGACGGGCAGTTCGCTCTCGGGGAGGGCCAGCGGGCCCAGGTCGTCCCACACGATGGGGAACGGTTCGCCCCAGTAGCGCTGACGGGCGAACAGCCAGTCGCGCAGCTTGTAGTTGACGGTGCCCTTGCCCAGCGCGTTGGCGTCCAGCCAGGCGATCGTCAGTGACTTGGCGTCGGCCACCGTGCGGTCGCCGTCGAGCGACAGCGACTCGTTCGACGACCCGATGTAGGTGCCGTCGCCGACGAACGCCTCGGGCCAGGTCGCCGTGTCGGTCGGGTCGGCCGCCGGCTCGACGCCGCGCTCGGCGAACCACGCCGCCGGCGGCTGCTGGATGGCCGGGATGGGCAACCCGAACGCGCGGGCGAACTCGAAGTCGCGTTGGTCGCCGCACGGCACGGCCATGATGGCGCCCGTGCCGTAGCCCATCATCACGTAGTCGGCGATCCACACCGGGATGCGCTCGCCGCTCAGCGGGTTCGTGGCGTACCCGCCCGTGAAGACGCCGGTCTTGTCCTTCACGTCCTCTTGGCGGCTCAGGTCGCTCTTGTTGGCCGCCGCGGCCCGGTACTCGGCCACGCCGTCGCGCCGGTCCTCGGTGGTCAGCGCGTCGACCAGCGGATGCTCGGGAGCCAGCACCATGAACGTGGCGCCGAACAGCGTGTCGGGTCGCGTGGTGAAGACCGTGAGCGTGCCCGCGTCCGAGGCGAAGTCGACGAACGCGCCCTCGCTGCGCCCGATCCAGTTGCGTTGCATAAGCTTGATCGGCTCGGGCCAGTCGAGCCGATCCAGGTCCGCGATCAGCCGATCCGCGTACGTGGTGATGCGCATCATCCACTGCTTCATGTTCTTGCGGAACACGGGGAAGTTGCCGCGGTCGCTGCGGCCGTCGGCGGTGACCTCCTCGTTGGCCACCACGGTGCCCAGGCCGGGGCACCAGTTCACCGGCGCCTCGGACACGTACACCAGCCGGTGATCGTCGATCAGCGTGCGCCGCTCGGCCACCGACAGCGACGCCCACGGGCGGCCGTCGGGCGTGGGCCGGCTGCCGTCGACGAACGCCGCCTCCAGCTCGGCGATCGGGCGCGCCCGGCCGGCGGCGTCGTCGTACCAGCTGTTGAAGACCTGCAGGAAGATCCACTGCGTCCACCGGTAGTACGCCACATCGGTGGTGGCCACACCCCGGCGGTTGTCGTGGCCCAGGCCCAGCCGACGGATCTGCGCTTTGTAGCGCTCGATGTTCGCCTCGGTGGTCGCGCGCGGGTGGGTGCCGGTCTCCACCGCGTACTGCTCGGCCGGCAGGCCGAACGCGTCGAAGCCCATGGCGTGCAGCACGTTGAAGCCCGTCATCCGCTTGTAGCGGGCGTAGACGTCGGTGCCGATGAAGCCCAGGGGGTGACCGACGTGCAGTCCGGAGCCCGACGGGTAGGGGAACATGTCCAGCACGAACAGCTTGGGCCGTCCCGCCACCTTGTCGGGCTCGGCCAGGGGGCCGGCCGGGTTGGGTGCTTCGAAGGTCTTGTCGGCCTCCCACCGGTCCTGCCAGCGCAGCTCGATGTCGCCCGCTAGCGCCGCCGTGTAGCGGTACGGGGGGATGGCGGCGGTGTCGGGGCCCGCGGGGGTGACGGTGGGTTCGGCCATGGCGCCCCAACGCTACCGGCCAGGCCACGCCCGGTACGGGTTCGTTGGGGGGCCAACCGTGAGCGCCGCGGGGCGATCTGGAAGAGTGGGGTCCCGTGACGTCCCCACATCCCGTGCCCATCGTCGAGCGCCTGGTACGGGCGGCCGCCAGCGACCGCGGCGTGTGGTTCGTGGGCTCAGGAGGCGACGAACGAGTCACCTGGGCACGCCTGCACGCCGAGGCGCTCGTCGTGGCCGCCTCGCTGCAACGGCGCGGCATCCGGCCCGGCGACCACGTGGCCATCCTCGGCCCCACGAGCCGGGCCATCGTGACCGCCATCCAGGGGTGCTGGCTGGCCGGGGCGGCCTCGATGGTCCTCCCGCTGCCGATGCGCATGGGTTCGCTCGACGAGTTCATCGCCCAGACCCGCGGTCGGATCCTCCACGGCGACGCCAAGCTCGTGCTGATCGACGACCAGCTGGCCCCGTTCTACGCGGCCTCGCCCGGGGATCCGCCGATCGAGCCGCTCGGAGCCGTGATGCCGAGCGCGCCCGGGGCGCCGTCGCCCGACGAGGCGGTGCTGCCCGAGCCCGACCCCGAGCGGCTCGTCATCCTCCAGTACACGAGCGGGTCGACGAGCGAGCCGAAGGGCGTGATGATCCCCGACCGGGTCCTCGGGTCGAACCTCGACGCGCTGGCCGAGGCGGCCGAGCTCACGGTCGAGCACGACGTGACCGTGTCGTGGCTGCCGCTCTACCACGACATGGGTCTGGTGGGTCTGCTGGCCCTGCCGATGACCGCCGGCCTCGACCACGTGCAGGCCGCGCCGCAGGACTTCCTGGCTCATCCCGGCCACTGGATGGAGTGGATCTCGCGCTACCGCGGCACGGCCACCGCCGGCCCGAACTTCTCGTGGGTCTTGGCGACGCGGGCGCTGAAGCGGATGAGCGACCTCGACCTGTCGTCGATGCGCATCGCCCTGTCGGGCGCCGAACCGGTCGACCCCGACGCCGTCGAGGCGTTCGTGGCCGAGTCCGGTCGCTTCGGGTTCCCGCCCGGGGCGGTCTTCTGCGCCTTCGGCATGGCCGAGGTGGCCATCGCCGGCACGTTCCCGCCGCCTGGGCGGGGCCTGCGCGTCGACACCGTCGACCGCGACGCGCTCGAGACGGGCCACGAGGCGCGCCCCGCCGCGCCCGGCGACGAGCTGGCCCGTCGGCTGGCGCGACTCGGTTCGCCCGTGCCCGGCCTCGAGATGCGTATGTGCGACCCGTCGTCGGGTGCGGTGCTGGCGGAGCGGCAGGTGGGCGAGCTGGAGCTGCGGGGCACGTCGGTGACGCCCGGCTACTACAAGCGTCCCGACCTGTCGGCCGAGCTCTTCCACGACGGCTGGTTGCGCACCGGCGACCTGGCCTACGAGGTCGACGGCGAGCTGGTCGTC
>JANPGL010000805.1:0-1592 GCA_031423915.1 Actinomycetes bacterium
CCAGGCGGCCCACAGGACGACCGGGAGACTCAGGGCGAGCATGAACACGTCGTCCCGGAGCCCGAAGGGAGCGGCCACATCGAAACCCAGTACGTCGCGCCCGATCGGTGACCACAGAAGGATCGGGACGGAGAAGGCGGCTGCCACGAAGAACCGGCGTCGCATGTCGTTCACCATCCCGGCCATCGACATGCCGGCATGACCGCCGTGCCCCATCGCGTCGTGCGGTGAAGCCACCGGCGGGCTCACGGATGCACGGTGAGCGTGACGATCATGGTCAGTCGGGCTCGCGCCTTCGGGCGAAGGCGCGTCAGGCGCGGCCGCCGCTCGGTGGCCGCTATCTACGACGCTCCTGCGCAGGGGCACGGGCTCGTCCATCGCGGCGCAGAGGTGACCGGGCACGGATTGCCCTCGACAGTGGTATCCGCAGTCCTCGATCGATCGCCGCAGTGCGGCCACGTTCGTGAGGGTCGGGTCGTACACGACGCTGGCCGTGGCGCTCACGGGGTTCGCCTCGACGCGTCGAACTCCGACCAGCCGACCGAGGTGCGCCTCGATGACGGACTTCTCGCTACCCCAGTGGAGGCCGCCGATCTCGAGTACTGCCCTGGATTCCTCGTCGCCCGACGGCGGGCCGACATGAGCGGCATCCGCCGCGGGGCGACGATCGTTGACACCGGTGTGCACCATCTCGTCCTTCTGCATGTGTCGACCTCCGGCGCGATGTGCGCCAACAGCGGATACCGCCGGCGAGCGGTGAGAGACGGGTGACCACGCGCGTCACGTGGCATAGGCGAGAGACGAGCGCTGTCGGGCCACGGGCTTCCCCGCTTTCGACCATCACGCTACGACGCCCGTGCCGGTGCGCCATCGTGGTCGGTTGCGGATCTGTGCTGCGGGTTTCCCACAGATGCGGCCCGTCGAAACCGGCCACGACCTTGCAAGGCCGAGGGCACCGGACCGTCAGACCTCGCCAGGTCCGGGGACCACAACGAGCGGACGGTGCGCATGCTGCGCGAGGTGTGAGCACACGGAGCCCATGAAGGTACGAGCGATGGTGCCGCGGTGGCCCCGTCCCACGACCAGCAGGTCCGTCTCGACGTCGAGGAGGCACTCTCGGGGGTCACCCCCTTACCGGGTGCTGCGGTCAGCGGTCAGCGGTCGGCGTCGCCGACCCGAGTGTTCGCCCTGTGATCCGTCAACGAATCCGCGTGGACCGCGAACGTCGGTGCGGTCAACTACCGCGCACGTCCCGGAGAAGACCTGACCGATCACCGCCGACCTGGCGGGGACAGGGACTATGGACGCACCCGAGCAGGCGCCGCATCTCCGGTGCGAGCCGCTCGCCAACATCCTCCCGCGACAGCCAGCTGTCTGCCCCGCCGACAATTGCGGCCGACCGGTACGAAGCGTCGGGTTCGGGGCCGATCACGATGATGCGCCCCGGTGCGACCCGCGTGAGCTCGGCGGCGCAGCACGCCGGGAATGTCGCCGTATCCACGATCAGCAGGTCGGGAGGTGCGGCGTCGGCCGTGGGGTGCGTCGCCTCGCCGACGTTGGCCTCAGCCGCGACCCAACAGCCGAACTCGCGC
>JANPGL010000806.1:0-4865 GCA_031423915.1 Actinomycetes bacterium
CGTCGTCGTGTCGATCGTTCCGTTGTCATCGGCGACCAGTCGGGCGAGGACGTGCCCGCCGGCCCGTTCGGCGGCGGCGGCGAAGGGGTGTCGGCCGGCGACCTGCTGCGGGCCTGCCCGAGCGTCGGTGGCTGGGTGCTCGAGTCCAACGGCTCGTGCGGCGGCGTCGCCGGCGCGGCCGTGGGCAGCAACGAAGGCCCGGGCGGCGGCGAGTTCTACTCGGACAACTTCGCCCAGACGACCGGCTTCGGTGGCAACCATCAGGAGGTCACCATCGGCGGCCTGGCCAAGGTGCCGGGCATGCGGTCGATGCTTGTCACCGCGTTCGATCCGTCGACCACGAACCCGAACGACTGGCGCGCCGGCGGCGTGCGCACGAGCAGTAGCGCGACCGGCACGGTGACGCGCTTCTTCGACCTGTTCGACAAGTGCGACTCGTCGGGGTGGGAGTGCGCGGTCGGCCGTTCGAAGGAGCTGACGTTCGGCAAGGTGAACGGCCTGGGCGATCTCGTCGTCCTGTGCGATGCGGCGCCCGTCGAGGTCGGCGATCGCGTCTGGTTCGACGCCAACGCCAACGGCCAGCAGGACGCCGGTGAGGCCGACATCGCCGGCGTTACCGTCACGGTCGAGATCGACGCTGATGACAACGGAACGATCGACACGACGACGCAGGCCACCACGAACGCCCAGGGCCGCTGGGTCGTTTCGTCCGACACCCGACCCGGCGGCGAGCGGGCCGGGTTCGGGGCCGCCGACGACTACGGCATCGCCGATCTGAAGCCCGGTGCGCGGGTCGTGGTGGTGGCGCCCACCTCGCTCACGTACGCGGGTGGCACGGTCGTGCTGACGACGGCCGACGCCGCCGGTGCAGGCGTCGACTCGGACGCGGCGCGCGACACGGGTCGAACCACCTCGTTCGTGATCGCTGGACCGGGCGTCGACGACCACACCTGGGACGTCGGGTACACGCCGTACGTGGCCCCGCCTCCCACGACGACCAGCACGACGAGTTCGACGACGACGACCGCCCCGCCGCCGACGTCGGCCGATCCGACCACGACCACGCCGGCCGTCCCCGACGCCTCCAGCAGGGTGCCCCCGACACCGTCGACCGTGGCGCCGACCACGCCGCCGAGCTCGGTGGCCGTGTCGGCCGCCACGTCGGCGGCGCCGACCACGGGCGCGGACCCCATCACCGCGGGAGCCGGCGCCTCCAACAGCGCCGGCCTGTCCCAGCTGCCCCGCACCGGTGCCGGGGTGCTGTCGGCCACGGTGATCGCCCTCGCCCTCGTGCTGGCCGGGTCGGTGCTGGTCGGAGCCGCCAGCGGACGTCGGCGTCGGCGCCTCTGACGGGGGGCTGAGCCGGGCCGGCGCGGGGTCCTCGCGCCGCGCGCGCCCGCCGGGTAGCGTCTCGGCTTCGGAGGTGTGATGGCAAGGCGCAGGACCGCCACGTCGAACTTCGGCGCCAGCCGCCGCGAGAGCCATGACGCCAGTGCGTTCTACGCACGTTTCGGTGCTCCCGCGTTGTCGACCGACGACACGGTCTCGCCCGCCACCCCGGTGGACGAGCCGTTCGTCCTCGGCGACGCCCGGCACATGAGCGAGCTGAAGGCCGACTCGGTGGCGCTCGTCGTCACGTCGCCCCCCTACTTCGCCGGCAAGGCCTACGAGGAGGAGCTGACGCGCGACGGCATCCCCGCCTCGTACGTCGAGTACCTGCTCATGCTGCGCGACGTGTTCGCCGAGTGCGTGCGCGTGCTCGAGCCGGGCGGGCGCATCGCCGTGAACGTGGCGAACCTGGGCCGCAAGCCGTTCCGCTCGCTGGCCGCCGACGTGACGCGCATCCTGCAGGACGACCTGCACCTGCTGCTGCGCGGCGAGGTGGTGTGGCGCAAGGGCGAGGGTGCCTCGGGCAACTGCGCGTGGGGCAGCTTCCGCAGCCCGGCCAACCCGACGATGCGCGACCTGACCGAGCGCGTCATCATCGCCTCGAAGGGCCGCTTCGATCGGGCCCGCAGCGCCAAGCAGCGCGCCGCCGCCGAGCTGCCGCACGAGGCCACCATCACGGCCGACGAGTTCATGGCCGCCACGCTCGACGTGTGGACGCTGCCGACCGAGAGCGCCCGTCGCGTCGGCCACCCCGCCCCGTTCCCGGTGGCGCTGCCCGAGCGGCTCATCCAGCTCCACACCTACGTCGACGACCTCGTGCTTGACCCGTTCATGGGTTCGGGCTCCACGCTGGTGGCGGCGGCGCGCCACGGCCGTCGCTTCGTGGGGTACGACCTCGACCCGTCGTACGTGGAGCTCGCCCGCCGTCGCGTCGCCGAGGAGGGTGAGCGGGTGCCCCCGCCGTCGTCGGGCTCGACCGCGGTCGAGACCGCGCTGCGCCTGCTGGCCGACGCGGGCTTCACGATCGAGACCACGAAGGCGCGCGTGGCGCGCACCACCGTGGCGGCCGTGGTCACCGATCGCGCCGGTCGCCGCTACGCGGCCGAGGTGAGCGGTGGCTTCACGGCCGACCAGTCCGGCCTGGCCCGGGCCGACGGGGCGTGGCGCGCCATCGGCCGAGCGGCGGTGCTCGGCGCCGCGGGCTACCCGGTCCTGCTCCTCACGTCGCACCTGCCGGAACCGGGCAGCGAGGCCGCCGCCGCGCTGAAGGGTGCCCCCGCCGGCACCTTCGCCGCCGTCGTCGGCCTCACCGACCCCGACGCGTTGGCCCGCCTCGCCGCGCTGGCCGGGTAGATCTCGGCGCAAGCCGGCCGTGTTCTACCGTCGCGCCGTGCGCCTCGGGGTGATCTCTGACATTCATGGCATCGACGTGGCGCTCCGGGCTGTTCTGGACGATGCTCGCGCTGCGGGTGTCGATCGGTGGTTGGTGCTCGGTGACCTCGTACTGTTCGGGCCGCAACCTGTCGAAGTCGTCGAGCTGCTCGCTGGACTCCCGGACGCGGCATTCGTCAGGGGCAACACCGACCGCTACGTGCTGACCGACGAGCAGCCCCATCCACACTCCTCCCCGTCTGACGCGGCCGGCGATGCCGACCTCGTTCGGCGCTTCGGTCTCATGGCAGCGGCGTCGGCCTGGACGCGAGGCGTCCTGGACCATGCGGGCGTGCTCGGCTTCCTCGACGGGCTCGCGAGCCACCAGACGACGACCCTTGCCGACGGCACGCGGCTCCTGGGCATTCACGCGTCGCCGTTCACCGACGACGGCCCGGGCATCGACACGCGGTCGTCCGTGAATGAGCTCGCCCAGCTACTCGCGGGCGCCGACGCGGGCTGGGTCGTCGGCGGGCATACGCACGAGCCGACCGATCGACGCATCGGAGCGATCCGAGCCCTCAATCCCGGAAGCGTCGGCCTTCCACGGACGCTCGGCAGAGCCAGTTGGATGTTGCTCGACTCGTCGACGGCGGGAGTCACCGTGGAGCACCGGGCCGTGCCCTTCGATGTCGACGTCGTGATCGAGACACTCAACCGCCGTCGCCATCCCAACCGCGACTTCGTGGCCTCGGTCCTGGCGCGGGGGACGTTCATCGAGAACCACTGACCGGCCTGCGCACCAGCGGCCAGGAGCTGCTGGGCGAGGAGGTGACCGGCACGCTCGTGCAGGGGTCATCGACCAGGTCGAGCCGGCGGAGCGCGTCCGCTGAGACGTACCGCGCGTCGCTCAGAGATCAATCGCCCAGCCGCCTGGGACGGCCCACCACACACTCGCGCGGTCCATGGCTGTAACGACCGGTGCGAGAGCATCCATCGCCACATCGTGACGCCGGCGCCACGTGACTACCGCCCGAACGCCGGACGACGGGCTCAGGACAGCGCGCGGGATCGGCAGCTCGGCGCTATCGGCGACACCGGGGCGGGCCGCGACGACAGAGCCTGACCTGACAGAATCCGAGAGTGCGATGGGTCGTTGTTCGGCAGGACGTCCACGGCAGCAGGTTCGATGTCAAGACCTTCGCGACGGAGGCGGAGGCGCTGGGCCTCGTCGAGACGTTCGAGGCCGGGTACCCCCACCACCAGACGTACTTCGTCGAACGGCGAGAGGCTCCTGCGCACGGTCGGTAGCACCGATCGGCAGATCTGCTCGCCCGGTTTCCCGTCGGAAACGCCGCAGCATCGCAACTCACGCGTTGTCGGCCGCGTCGAGCGCCTCCTCCCGAAGGGGTCAGTCCTGGGCGGGACGTTCACGATGACCCGAGCCTGCGCACAGAGGTGTCTGCCGGGCAGGTATCAGTTGCGACCCCTAGCCCAGCTCAGGTCGGTCGTGGGTGTCGTCCCACACGTAGCGACCGGGACCGAGGTCGCCGAGCTTCTCGGCGGCGACCAGTGCCCTCTTTGCCACAGCCTCGCTGCTAGTTCTCACGTGGAGCGAGCAGGTGCTGCCGTCGGGCCGGTGGGTGCGGACATCGATCAGCGTGTCGGATCCGCGGCGCCGTCCGATCAATGGGCGGACGACGTCGTACAGGTAGTTGGCCAACACGCCCGCGGGCAGCGACTGGATCAGGACGGCGGCGTACTCAAAGACGATCTTCGCAGGCGGCTCAGCACTGAGCTGAAAGAAGCGCAGAACCGTGACATCGGCGATTGGTTCCAGAGCGGCACTCACGCGACCCCGGTCGTCGTCGGTGAAGTGGTGCGCATCCATCGAGACAGTGAATTGAGCACGCCCCGAGGGCTCGGCCGACCCGCCGCTGCGGCTCTCAGCGAAGCTGAACGACATCCCGCCAGGTGCGCCAAGTCGGCGGCACTCCTCCTCGTATGCCAGCCATGCTGCCTCCTCCACATCGAAGTCGGCCCAGACCTCCCAGTGGCCGTCCGGTCGCTGACGCACCCCTGCCACGATGTTCGTCGCCGGGACA
>JANPGL010000807.1:0-10227 GCA_031423915.1 Actinomycetes bacterium
GGCTGGACCCACTGCGGCGGGCGGCGGCCGATGCGGTCGCCGCGCTCGGGGCCGGCGACCTGGTGGCGTACGCCGCCGCGCTGACGGCCGCCACCGAGGGCCAGCGGGCGCTGCACCCGGCGCTCGTCTCGGCCCCGGCGGACGCCGCGTGGTCGCTCGCCCGGATGCACGGTGCGCTCGGGTGGAAGGTCAACGGCGCCGGCGGACCGGGCGGCTCGGTCACCGTGCTGGCCGGCGCCCGAGGTGGCGATGCCCTGCGGTCCGGGCTGGCTGCGGCGGGTTGGCAGGTGCTGGAGCTGCGACCGACCGGAACGGGGCTCGCCGTCTGCTGATCGCGTCGACGGGACGATGAGGCAGACTCCCCACCATGACGACCGTGTCCCAGCTGTGGCGGTACCCCGTGAAGTCGATGATGGGCGTCACCGAGGACACGATCGACCTCGACGCGCTCGGCATCGTGGGCGACCGCCCGTGGGCCACGCGCGATCTGGTGCGCGGCGGCATCCGCGGCGCCAAGCAACTGGGCAGCCTGATGGGTTTCTCGGCCACGTTCCCCGACGGTGACGCCAGCCGCCCGCCGATCGTCACGCTGCCCGACGGTTCGACGGTCGCCTGCGACGCGCCCGACGCCAGCGACCGCGTGAGCGCGGCGCTCGGCCACGCGGTGCGGCTCGAACCGCTGGCGCCGGCCACCGACCTCGACCACTACCGGCGCGGCCCGTCCGACCACGCCGACCCGATGGTCGGCCTGCGCGAGGTCTTCGCCCTCGAGGCCGACGACCCGCTGCCGGACTTCAGCATCTTCCCGCCCGAGATCGGCGAGTTCGAGTCGCCGCCCGGCACGTACTACGACGCCTTCCCGCTCGTGCTCATCACCACGGCATCGCTGCGCGAGCTGGCCCGACTCGCCCCCGACAGCGTCATCGACGTGCGGCGGTTCCGCCCGAGCATCCTGCTCGACGACGACGCCGACGGGTTCGTCGAGAACGCCTGGGCGGGTCGCACCGCCCGCCTCGGCACCGCCACCGTGCATGTCCGATCGATCTGCCCGCGCTGCGTGATGGTCACCCGCGGCTTCGCCGACCTGCCGCAGGACCGATCGATCATGCGGACGCTGGTGCGAGAGAACGCCCAGTCGCTCGGCGTGTACGCCACGGTGGTGGAGCCGGGCGTCGTGCGAGTCGGCGACGCACTCACGTTCGTCTAGGCACGTCGAGTGGCATCTTCGGAGCCGGGGCGGTGGTCGCGCACCGGCTAGCGTCGCCCGTCAGCGGCATCGATGCGCGCCGGCAGGAGAGGTCATGGAGTTCGATCAGAACGCACAGTTGGACACCACGCAGATCCAGGACCGCCGCGGCAGCGGGGGCGGAGGAGGCGGGGGCGGGGGCCTCGGCGGCATGTTCGGCGGCTCTGGCGGCAAGGTGGCCGCGGGCGGCGGCGGCCTCGGCATCATCGGGCTGATCCTCGCACTGGTGTTCGGCGGCGGGAACGTGTTCGGCGGGTCGAGTGGCAACAACGTGTTCCCGACCCAGGCTCCGGCGGCGTCGTCGGAGAACAGCGGCACCGACTCGGTGAACGCGTCCTGCAAGACGGGCGCCGACGCCAACACGCGCCAGGACTGCCTCATCGTCGGTGTGGTCAACAGCACGCAGAACTACTGGGCCGCCGAGTTCAGCCGCTCGGGCCTGGAGTACAAGCTGGCCGACACCGAGCTCTTCTCCGGCTCGACCCAGACGGCGTGCGGTGGGGCCACCGCGGCCGTGGGACCCTTCTACTGTCCTGGCGACCAGAAGGTGTACATCGACCTCGACTTCTTCGCGGAGCTCGAGAGCAAGTTCGGTGCCTCCGGCGGCGACTTCGCCAAGGCCTACGTGGTGGCCCACGAGTACGGCCACCACGTACAGAACCTGCTCGGCACCTCGGCCAAGGTCGAGCGCGCCGGCAACAAGACGGGCGCCAACTCGGGCTCGGTGCGCCTGGAGCTGCAGGCCGACTGCTACGCCGGCGTGTGGGCCAACCACGCCACGACCGAGCCCCAGGGGACCACGGGCCGGCCGCTCATCGTGAACCTCACGCAGAAGGACATCGACGACGCGCTCTCCGCCGCCAAAGCCGTGGGCGACGACTGGATCCAGAAGCGCTTCCAGGGTCAGGTCAACCCCGACACGTTCACGCACGGCACCTCGGCGCAGCGCCAGAAGTGGTTCATGACCGGCTACCAGACCGGCGACGCCACCAAGTGCGACACGTTCTCGGGTTCCATCTGACCTGAGCGCCCCGCTCCGGTGAGAGGACCGGCGCCGCGTCGGCGAGACTCCGCTGCATGAGCGAACCCGATCGGTCCCTCGTCGCGTTGCAGCGCGTCGCCGTCCACATCGTCGCCCGGGCCCGCATCGAGGCGTCCGGACGCTTCTCGCTGCGCGTCACGGCCGGCGGCTTCGGCACACCCGAACTGGGGTCCGACGGCCGACGGGTGCGGGTGTCGGGCGGCCACCTGGTCGTCGAGTCCGACGCGCCGGGGGCGGCCCGCAGCGCGTCCACACCGATCGACGGCGCGACGCTCGCCGACCTCGCCGCCTTCGCCGGCGTCGACCTGGACGACCCGATCGACGTCGGGCACGACACCCCGCCCGTCGGTGAGCCGACGACACCGCTGGCGCTCGACGCCGGCGACGCCGCCGCCGTGGCGGAGTGGTACCTGGCCGTGTCCGCCATGCTCGACGCGGTGGTGGCCGCCGTCCCGGCCGCGGCCGGCGCGACGCTGGCGCGGTTGTGGCCGGAGCACTTCGACGTCGCCCTCGACGCCGAGGCCCGACCCGGGGTTCGCGTCAACCTGGGCGGCTCGCCCGGCGACGCCTACTCGGACGAGCCGTACCTCTACGTGGGGCCGTGGACCGCAGACCGGCCCGGCGACCCCGCGTTCTGGAACGCCCCCTTCGGCGCCACGATCACGCGCCTCCAGCTCGGGACGAGCCTCGCCGAGCGCGTCGCCGCGGGCACCGCCTTCCTCCTCGACGGCTACGGTCGGCTGGCATGAGGGCGGGACACGGGCGCCGCGCTCGCTAGCCGAACAGCGCGTCGAGCTGACCGCTGACCACGGCGGCCGCGTCGACCTTGTCGAACGTGGCGGCCTCCCCGTGCACGACGGCCGACTCGTCGAAGCACGCCCGCACCTTGGCCGTGAGGAAGCGCGACGGCTGGCCGAAGCTGTGGGCGTCGTCGCGGCCCTTGGGCCGGTGGTGGTAGCGCAGCGGAACGTACACGTGCAGCGAGCGGTGCGCCCGCGTGAGGGCGACGTAGAGGAGCCGGCGCTCCTCCTCCAGCCCGTCCCGGGAGGCGAGCGCCATGTCGGCGGGCAGGTTGCCGTCGGAGGCGTGGACGAGGTGCACCACGTCCCACTCCAGCCCCTTGGCCGAGTGGATGGTCGACACCACGACCCAGTCCTCGTCGACCATCGGTGCGCCGGCCAGGTCGCCGGTCGACTGGGGCGGCTCCAGCGTCAGGTCGGCCGCTACGTCGCCGAGACGCGCCGCGTGGGCCGCCGCGGCCACGAGCGCCTCGAGGTCGGCGAGGCGGGCCAGCACGTTGTCGTAGGCGCCCTCCACCAGCGGCACGAGCGCTTCGCGCAACCGGTCGGCGTGCACGGCCACCGGCTCGCCCGCCTGCGCCCGCAGCGCGGCGGCAACGGCGTCGGCCTGGGGGCGCACGGCGACGGGGATCTCGACGGCGGCGAGCGGCCAACGCAGCAGCACGTCGGCGTCGGTCGACTCGAACGCGTCGCCGTCGTCGATGCCCAACGCCGTTACCACCTTGCGCGCCGTCACCGGCCCGACGCCGTCGAGCAGCTGCAGGATGCGGAACCAGGCCAGGGTGTCGCGCGGGTTCTCGGCCAGCCGGAACAGGCACACCAGGTCCTTCACGTGGGCCGCCTCGACGAAGCGCAGCCCGCCGTACTTCACGTACGGGATGCGCCGGCGCGTCAGCTCGAGCTCGACGAGGTCGGCGTGGTGCGAGGCCCGCACCAGCACCGCCTGGCGGCGCAGCGCCACGCCGTCCTCGCGGTGGGCCAGGATCGAGTCGCACACCGCCTTGGCCTCGGCGTCGGTGTCGGCGCAGCGCACGAGCGTGGGCCGGGCGCCCGCCGGCCGCGTGCTCCGCAGCTTGGCCTTGAAGCCGTAGGGCGCCTGGGCGCCCACGGCGTTGGCCACGTCGAGGATCTGCTGCGTCGAGCGGTAGTTGCGCTCCAGCACCACCGTGGCGATGCGGGGGAACACGGCTTCGACGTCGAGCAGGTGCGTCGGGCTGGCGCCCCGGAACGCGTACACGGCCTGGGCGTCGTCGCCCACCACGGTGAGGCCGGGCGTGGTGCGTCGCAGCGCCTGCACCAGGTCGACCTGCAGCGCGTTCACGTCCTGGTACTCGTCGACGCAGACGTGGTCGAACTCGTCGCTGAGCCGAGCGCCCAGCTTCTCGTCGCACGCGGCGGCGCGCCAGAACAGGAGCAGGTCGTCGAAGTCGAGCAGGCCGAGCGCCCGCTTGCGCGCCACGTAGCCGCGGCAGATCTCGGCGACGGGCTCGGCGACGTCGTCGCACCACGGGGCGTGCTCGGCCACCACGGCGGCGATGGGTTGCCCGGTGTTCACGGCCCGCGAGTACAGGTCGAGCAAGGTGGCCTTGCGGGGGAAGCGGCGCTGCCGGGCGAGGGTGCGGACGTGGTCGTCGCGCACGAGGTCGATGACGTCGGCGGCGTCGCCCGGGTCGATCACCGAGAACGACTCGGGCAGACCGAGCGGAGCGGCGAGCCGGCGCAGCTGGCGGTGGGCCACCGAGTGGAAGGTGCCACCCACGACCCGGTGGGTGCCCGGGTCGGCGGTCGCCAGCATCTGGCCCGCCCGCCCGACCAGCTCACGGGCGGCGCGCCGGGTGAACGTGAGGAGCAGCACGCGCTCGGGCGGGACGCCGGAGGCGACCAGCCAGGCCACCCGGGCGGCCATGGTGGTGGTCTTGCCGGTGCCGGCTCCGGCCAGGATGCGCAGCTGCTCGCCGGGGAACGTGGCGGCCGCCCGTTGCTCCGGGTCGAGCCCGTCGAGGCCGAGGATCGCGAACATGTGTTCGCATCCTAGGCGCGCGTGCGTTCGCTGCGCGCCGCGCTCAGCCGACCCCGGCTCGGGGCCTGCGCCCCCGGACCCCATCTGCGCCCGGGTCGCTGGCGCTCCCACGGTCGCCGGCTTCGCTGCGCTCAGCCGACGCCGGGGTTGATCGGCGCGTCGGCGATGATGGCCCGTGCGGCCAGGCCGGCCAGATCGTCGGGCCCGAGCCCCAGCTCGCCGAGGATCTCGGCGTTGTGCTCCCCGAAGAACGGGGCGTGCACGCGGGGCCGGGGGTCGGCGTCGGCCAGATGCCAGTTCACTCCCTGCTGCTTGTGGCGCGGCATCTTCACGTTCTCGACGTACAGCCAGTAGTCGCGCCACAGCAGGTGCAGATCGTCCATCACCGTGCCCGAGTCGAGGACACGACCCGCCGGAACGCCGACGCCCTGGACGGCCTCCATGGCGACCTGGGGCCGCTGCGGGGCCAGCCACGCCGCCAGGATGCCGTCGAGCTCGTCGTGACGGGCACGGCGCTCCTCGACCGACAGCGCCGCCAGGTCGGCCCGGCCGAGCAGCCCGCACAGGGCGCGCCACTCGTCGTCGGATCGCACCGACACCACGAGCCACTGCTCCTCGCCGCGCACCCGGTACGCACCTTGGGGGGCGAAACGGGCGTCGCGGCAACCGCGGTGCACCGGCTCCTCACCGCGCGCCGCCGCGAGGAACGACTCGCCGATGAGGACCATGCCGGTCTCACGCTGGGCCAGGTCGATGTGGCAGCCCTCGCCGGTGTCATCGCGCTGGGCCAGCCCGAGCACGATCGCCGCGCAGGCGTTGAGCCCGGCGATGGGGTCGCCGTAGGAGATGCCCGTCTTGAACGGCTCTTCGTCGCCTTCGTACCCGGTGAGCGAGCACAGGCCCGACATGAGCTCGATGACGGGCCCGAAACCGACGAAGCTGCGGTCCCGGCCGGCCTTGCCGAACGCCGCCATCGACACGGTGACGAGCTTCGGGTTGGCCGCCTGCAGCGCCTCGTCGGTCAGGCCGAGCTTGTCGAGCACGTCGGCGCGGTAGTTCTCGATGAGCACGTCGGCCCCGGCGATGATGCGCAGCATGAGCTGGCGCCCCTCCTCCTGGGCCAGGTCGAGCGAGAGCGACCGCTTGTCGCGGTTGTAGGCCTGGAAGTAGTACGCCGAGTTCCACGGGTCCGGCGCGCCGGGCTGGGGCACGAGCGTGCGGATGTTGTCCCACGCCGAGGGCGACTCGATCTTGATGACGTCGGCGCCCATGTTGGCGAGGTTCATGGTGGCGTACGGGCCGGCCCACATCATGGTGAGGTCGAGCACGCGCACGCCGGCCAGCGGCAGCGTGCCGCGGGGTGCGTCGGCGGCGAGCGCCGACCGGGGGGCCCACTCCGGCACGGCCGGCGGGTCGCTCGACGGCTGCCAGCCGAACCCGGGGAACGGGGCAGCCGGCACCAGCGCCTCGTCGATGCGTTCGAAGGCGTCCCGTTCGTGCAGGCCGGGCATGGCCTGCAGGTCGGCGGGGGTCATGGCCACACCCACGGGCACCTTGGCCGCCAGGCCCGCCGCCAGCACCTCGGCTTTCGTCTTGTCCATGAACCAGACGTACATCTTGGCGGTGAGCGCTTCTTCGTTGAGGGGCTCCATGCGCTGGAGCGGGTCACGGAAGCGCGGCTCGTCGAGCTCGGGGTCGCCGAGGAGGGCGAACAGGGCCGGGATCTGACGATCGAGCGCGAAGGCGCCGGCCCACCCGTCGAGGCACGGGTAGATGCCCCAGGTGGCGCGGGTGTGGTTGCCGAGGCGCGGGATGACCGGCCCGCCGACCGCAGTCGACGCCCGGTACAGCTCGAGCATCCCCGCCGCGCACTCCTGGGCCGACAGGTCGACGAGCTCGCCCACGCCACCGTTGCGACGGCGGCCGTACCAGCAGGTGAGCGCAGCAGCGAAGGCGTTGAGACCGGCGAGCACGTAGGCCTGGTTGCCGCCGGTGACGAGCGGCGTGCGGCCGAGATCGCCGGTGAGGGACATGATGCCGCCCATGGCGAACGCCACCGCGTTCGTGGACTGCCAGTCGGCGTAGGGACCGCTCAACCCGTACGGCGTCACCGACACGACCACCAGGTGCGGGTGGCGGGCGCGCACGGCCGCCCAGTCGAGCCCAAGCGCGGCGAGCTGGGCCGGCTGGCGGTCGCTGACGACGATGTCGGCGCCAGCGAACAGCGGCTCCCAGTCGCCGGGCACCGGTTCGTGCGGCTTGCCGGCGTGGAGGTACGTGCGCTCGTCATCGGTGAGCGCCACGACCCCCGGCGCCTCGACGTGGCGCACGTGGGCACCGAACCCGCGCAGCATGCGGCCGGCGTAGGCACCGGCCACCCCGGACGAGATCTCGAGCACGCGCGCACCAGCCAACGGGGTCCCCATGGAACGCGTGGTTAGTGCGCGCCGGCATGCTGCGTCAACCGAACGTCAGATGGGCAGGACGAGCGGCCCGCGCGAGCGGGCGGCCGTGCGCACCGCGTCGAGCCGGCCGGGCTGGCGCAGGAGCGCCCGCAGCACGAACGACGCCACCAGATCGGGCTCGTCGAGGATGCGGCTCCGGCGCTGCCGACCGGCTCCGCGGATGGTCTCCATCTCGATGGCCTCCACGACCTGCCGGGCGAACGCGACGTCGCCGTCGGCGAACACGCGGGCGACCATGCCGCGCTCGATGATCGAGCTCAGCAGGGCCGTGTAGGTCTGGTCGAGGCGGCGGCCCTCGTTGAACTCGGGCCACTCGAGGATGTCGCCCAGGTAGAGCGCGCGCAGGTCGAACGGCGTCGAGCGCACGTAGCTCACCTCCCACACGAGGTAGCGGTACAGCTCGACGGCCGAGCCACCACCGTCGACCGCCAGCTGCTCGAGCGCGGCGATGCCCAGGGACAGGTCCCGGTGCAACAGCTCCGCGGCGATCGCCTGCTTGGACGCGAAGTGCGAGTACACGGTCGGCTGCCGGATGCCCACCGCCCGAGCGATGTCCCGGGTCGAGGTGCCGTGGTACCCGAGCGACGCGAAGAGCTTGGACGCATGGAGCAGGATGCGCTCGCGGGTCGGCCACGCCGAGGTGTCGAAGGTCCGCCGCGCAGCCATCGGTCGGTGAGGGTACGGGTTCGGGCGCCGCGCCATCCAACGTGTCAGACGGCGGCCGCGACGCCGCCCAGCACAGGGTGCCGGCCCAACCACTCCGGGAAGCGACGGACGAGCGTGCGGGCACCGTCGAGCTCGAGGTCGCCCCGATCGAGGGCGTCGCGCATCGTGCGGTCGCCCATCCACACCTGGGTGAGCGCCCGCAGGTCGGCCCGCACCCGCAGGTCGACCTCGTGCCCGGGGTCGACGAGGCACAGGTCGATCCCCTCGTCGACCACGAGCCAGTAGGTCGACTTGCCCATGGGCGCTCGGCGGAACCGGAACTCGACGACGGTCCGCCGCGCCGCCAGGCCCCGCGGCTGCAGCATGCGGCGCATGTCCCACATCAGGAACGACGGGTCGAGCTCGTCGGCGCCGTAGCGGCTCCGAGCCCAGCGCTGCCCCCACACGCCCATGGCCTCGATGATCGGGTACAGCTCCCAGCCGGCCTCGGTCAGCTCGTGGTCGAAGCCGTGCCCGGTCGACGCGCGGGTGATCACGCCGGCGGCCTCGAGCTGCTTGAGCCGCTTCGACAGGAGCGCCGGCGAGATGGTCGGCACGCCGCGCTGGATCTCGCCGAAGCGCCGGCTCCCGCACATCAGCTCGCGCAGGACGAGCGTCATCCAGCGCTCGCAGACGATCTCGGACGTCTTGGCGACGGGACAGAACTGGCCGAACGTCATGGCCGCCACGGTACGCGCCGGCGGCCCCGCGTTCTTCTACAGATCTTGTACTAGTGGCGGCGGGCGGGGCTCGGGAGCATGGGGAACCACCACCCATCGAGGAGCACCCACCATGAGCAACAAAGCCGTCGTCAGCCTCACCACCGGTCTCGAGGACGCCGAGAAGGTCACCGTGGCACTGCTGGTGGCCGTCGGCGCCGCCGAGACGGGTCGACCCACGCTGATGTTCCTGGCCAAGGAGGCGGTACGGCTCGCCGTCCAGGGCGTCGCCACCGGCGTGGCCTGCGAGGGTTGCCCGCCGATCGGCGAGCTCCTGGCCCGCTACCGGGCCGCGGGCGGCACGTTCCTGGTCTGCCCCGTGTGCGTGAACGCCAAGCGGCTCGGGGACGCCCCGCTGATCGACGGGGCCACCCTCGGCGGCACGATCCCCATGTGGGAGTGGATCGGCCCCGAGGGCGCCACGTCCTTCAGCTACTGACCGGTCAGGTGACGCGCGCCGTCCGTTCCCACCGTTCGGCCCTGCTCCGGCGGCGCGGGAAGGCGTTCGATGGAGTCGTACCGACGACCCCGTTCTCCGGGGAGGCGCCATGGCCGAGACCCGTTCGCTCCCTCCGCCCGAGCCCACCTGGCTGGATCGTGCGCCGGTACCGCTCCCGCCGCCGATCCCCGGTCGGGTGCCGCCCCCCAGGGGTGCCCGTTCGCCCCGACCCCACCGGCACCGGACCGTGGCGATCGTCGTGGCGGCCGTGCTCGGTTCGCTGGCGCTGCTCGGCATCCTGCTCGTCGGGGCGGACGAGGTCCTGACCCATGACCTGCTCGCCGCCGACTTCGAGACCGGCGCGGCGCCGTTCGCCAGTGGCGAGAACTCGAGCTACCGCCTCGGCGTCGTGGACGGCGCCTATCGGATCACGGCGATGCCAACCGTCGCGGCCGACGTGCCGCCGGCGGTGTCGTTCGCGGCGTTCGTGCGGACCGCCTACACGGCCGACGTCGAGACGACCCTGGTCGCCGTGGTCGACCCGACCGCCGCCGTCGAAGTGGGCGTCGCCTGCTACGACCTCCCCCGTACCAACGGGCACGGGTACGAGCTCCGGCTCGCGCCCGGTCGCGTCCAGCTGGTGAAGCACGACGGCGAAGAGGCGTGGACCCTGGCCGACGCGACCACGTCGACGCCGTGGCCGCCCGCCCGGGCCGCGTTGCGGCTCAGCTGCTACGTGTCCGGCACGACCGTCGAACTGCACGGCTACGTCGACGGCGTCGAGGTGGCGG
>JANPGL010000808.1:0-3935 GCA_031423915.1 Actinomycetes bacterium
CCGGTCGCGACGGCCGCGCACCTTCAACGAGAAGGTCGTCTACAAGATCCACCGCGACCGCCGATCGCTTCTGGTCACGTTCGCGGACAAGGTGGATGCCCGGCGGTATGTGATGGCGAAGGCACCCACGTGCGGGCTGACCACCGTCTACGCCGTGACGGCCGACCTGGCCACGGTCGATCGCGCCACCCTTCCCCGCCAGCTCGTCGTCAAGGCCTCGCACGCATCGGGCGGTGTCCTGCTCGTGGCCGACTGGGCACCCCTCGAAAACCGCACGCCTCAGCCCTCCGACGGGCTGTGCCGAGCCACCGTCCATCCGGACCGTCTCGACTGGGAGCAGCTCATCGAGACGACGACATCCTGGCTACGCACGCCGTACACCGGGCCGCTCGGCGAGTGGGCCTACTCGCAGGTGCCGCCCCGACTGCTCCTCGAGGAGCTGCTCACGAGCGACCGCGGCCAGTCTCCGACCGATTTCAAGTTCTGGGTCTTCCACGGTCGGTGCCGGCTCGTCGAGGTGGCGTCAGACCGCTTCGGCGTTCTCGGCGAGGAGTTCTTCACGACGGCCTGGGAGACCGTCGACGACGGACCGTCCGGCGCTCGGTCCGCGCGTCCCACCCGCCGACCCGAGACGCTCGACGCCATGATCGACATCGCCGAGGCCTTGGGGGCGGAGACGGACTTCGTGCGGGTCGACCTCTACGACGTCGACGGCCGCATCGTCTTCGGCGAACTCACCAACTACCCGGGTGGCGGGAGCGATGCCGTCGACACCCGGCAACTCGACGAGCGCCTCGGTGCTCACTGGACCGTGCCCCGACGCTACCGGGACCTCAGCGATCCCTGAGCCGCCGGCTGATGCGGCTGATCACCCGCTCGGCTGCATCCGCGACCAACCGACGTTCGGTGGGCGTCGGGATCCGCAGCACGACGATGGCGGCGCAGTACACCGCAAGCCCGACGACGCCCGGAATGGCCACGATCTGGTGGCGAAACGGCCACGCCGCCGCCAGCTGGAGCCCGCCGGCCGCGAGACAGCGGACAATGCGATGGAGGCGGGCCCGCGTGATGAGACGAGGGGCCAGCACGACGATGCCGACGACGACCATCGTCGACTCGGTCACCACGTACGACAACGCGCCGGCGATCGCACCGTTGCCGAAGCGGCGTTCCGTCCAGGGAACGAGCACCAGGTCGAGCGGGACCGTGGCGATGATCGCCGCGAGCATCAGCCAGTTCCACACGCGCTGGCGACCGGTCGCGGTCGCGAACGATCCCAGCACGATCGCGAGCGAGGAGAATGCGAGCACGACGCCGAGCACAGCCAGCACGGGGCCGGCACCGTCGAACCGACCACCGAAGAGGAGCCGCGTGCCCGACCATGCGCAGACGATCGTGGAGACACCGAGCGGCACAGCCACCAGGACGACCCCATCGAACGCCTGCTCGAGGAGTCGACGGGCCGCTGCCGGACCCGCGGTGTGCTCGCGGGTGAACGCCGGCAGCAGCGAGGTCATCAGGATCGTCGGCGCGAACAGCAGAGTCCCGTACAAGCCGTCGGCGGCGCTGTACCAGCCGATGTCACGGTCGTCGACCAGGAAGGACATCACGACAGTGTCGACCTGCTGATAGATCACGATCGACAGACCCGCCACCAGGAAGGGCGACGAGGCACGCACCACGGCCACCATGTCCGACCGGCCGGTCCTGAGGCGGTACGGCGCCACCGCCGCCAGCCTGCGGAATTGGATGGCGCCCCGCACCGCGGCGAGCAACATGCCTGTCGCCACCACCACGAAGAGGTTCCGCGTCACGAGGAGGAGCACGAGCGCGCAGGCCGTCGAGCACAGCTTGCTCACGACGTCGGCGCGGCCGACATCCTTCATCCGCTCGAGTCCCACGAGCGCCGAACCCGCGACGTCGGCCAGCGAGCTGAGCACCGTCGAGACGCCCACGATCACCACCATCGTGATGACCTCCGACCGGTAACCGGCGGCGACGGCGAAGGCCACGAGCACGACGAACGCCGCGCCGGCAGTCACCAGGCGCACACGGATGACGGGGGCGATCCCGTCCGACGCGTCGAGCTGACGGCTGGCGAAGTCACGCGTCAGGTAGGTCGACGTCCCGAGGCCGATGACCATCGCCGCGATGGTCCACAGCGATGCGGCGACCGTGAACCAGCCGAGAGCCTCGGGACCGAAGTACCGAGGGATGACCAGGACGAGGATCGTCGACAACACCCAGGTGATCGATTGCGAGGCCAGCAGGATCAGCGAGTTCCGACCCACCCGGACGATGGCGCGGTCATCCCAGCCCTCGTCGCTCGCGGGGGCGGCTCCAACGGTCAGATCTGGCGACATGCTCTCCGGCTCGGCGACACGACAAGCGTATGGCCAACGCCGAACCGACGGCTCCGCTCGGTCCGACACCGCTTCGGGTTCCTCGGCCTAGCCTGCCAGCATCGTCGAACGCGGTCGGAGGTTGGATCGTTCGTGAGGATTCCCAAGAAGATCCATCGAGTCTGGATCGGCGGCGAGATGCCGCCCGAGTTCGCGGCGTACGAACAGCAATGGCGTGACCTGCACCCCGACTGGGAAGTCAGGACGTGGCGGGAGGAGGATCTCGGCTGGCTGCAGAACCGAGCCGCCTTCGAGGACGCCCCCAAGCTGTCGTCGAAGTCCAACATCGCCCGGTACGAGATCGTCCTTCGGGAGGGCGGTCTCTACGTCGACACCGACTACCAGCCGTTCCGCTGCTTCGACGAGCTCCTCGAGGACGTCGACCTCATCGTCGCTCGCGAGGAACCCAACTTCTTCGCCAACGCCCTCTTCGGCGCGGTGGCCCACAGCCCCATCCTCCAGGCCGTGGTCGATGGGCTGCCGGCGAGTCACTACTCTCGAGCGGGGGCGATCTCCCCCCAACGCACCGGACCGCACTACTTCACGAGGAGCGTCAGGCGAGCCCTGGTGGCACAGCCGGACACGCGTGTGCAGGTGCTCGAGCGCGAGCAGGTCATTCCGTACTCCTGGCGCCAGCCCCACCTGGCCGGTCACACGTTCCCGCATGCGTTCGCCGCGCACCACTGGGCCAAGAGCTGGGTGGCCCCGACCGGCTCGGCGCGGCCCGCGAAGGACAGGGCGCGACGGCTGGCGGGCGGGCTGGCGATCCGGACCAAGACCCTGGTGCGGATGGCGGCGGATCGATGGGAGCGAACGGAGCCGATCCGGCGCACGCGACCGGGTCAGGCCGTGGCGCTCGGCACGGACCGGGTGCTGCTGGTGACCTCGTCGGGTATGCCCCTCGTCGTCGGTCCCGAGGATGCCGACGTGATCTCCTCCATCGTGACCGATGGCGAACACGAGCCGGCGTTCGTCGCGTTCCTACGACGAGAGCTCCTCGACGGCGACATCGTGGCGCACGTCGGGCCGGGCGCTGGTCCCGCGCCGCTGTACTCGGCCTGGCGCGTCGGACGCATGGGCCGGGTGTACGTCGTCGACACCGACGAGCGCATCGTCAGCGTCCAGGGCGCGTCCACCGACCTCGCGTCGAGGCGTGGCCTGCAGGCCGAGGTGCTCGTCATGCACGCGCACATCGGCCCGGGCCAGGGATCGCAGCGGCTCGACCAGCTGCTCCGAGGAAACCCGGAAGTCGGCCTGGTGAGCGTGGGCACCGCACGAGGCGCCGGCCAGGTGCTCGCCTCGGTGGACGGCCTCCTGGCCGACCGGACGCTGCGGCTACTCGAGCTGCGTCTCGACGACATCGAGGCCGGCGCGGCCTGGCCCGAGTTGGCTGAACGTCTGCGCCACATCGACCGTACGTTCCGGCCACGGTCGTTCACGCTGGGACCAGGGGGTGAACGCGTACCGCTGTCCGTTTAGGCGGCCATCAACAGCGACCGCGTGGACGAACTCACCTTCAACGCCAGCCTGCTG
>JANPGL010000809.1:0-3867 GCA_031423915.1 Actinomycetes bacterium
CGAACGCGAGCAGACAGGCGCCGGAGGGCGCCACCTTGGCCGTCGAACGAGGACCGACACACGTGAGACGCCTGACGACTTGGCCCGCAGCAACTCGCCGGATCTCGATCGCCAGACCAGGGCGTGTGGTGACCGGAGCGAGTTGGTCCGCCGCGAGGGCCGACTCGCGCTGATTGGCGCAGCCGGGCCAAACCGGGCACGGGTCAGGCTTCAGCTCGGTGCCAGGGCTCGGGCCGGTAGTCAGATGCCGGGGGTAGTTCGTGTCGCATGGTGTCGATTTGGCGTCGAGCGTATTGGGCCGCGTCGGGGAGGCTCATGGAGGCTCCGGCGGCGGCGCATTCATCGAAGGCTGCTGGCCCGAGGCGGCCGCGTAGGCGGTCGACGAGAGCGGGAATGTCGACAATGAGATCGACAGCGACGTGACGCATCGTGCTGCCGTACAAGGTGGCCGCGACATGGGGCCTGTCGATCCGGTCGAACAGTGCGGCGAGGTTGACAAGGGCCGGAGGTAGGTGGGCCACGTTCCCTGCTCGGTGCAGCTCGTCGATGGTGGCGTCGAACAGCGTCAGCGCATGCTCTGGTTGGCCGTGGGTTGCTTCAAGGTGGGCGGCCTCTCGGGCGATGAGGGCACGTACCAGAGCCACCCGATGCTCGTTTGCGTACTCGAACGCGTCGTGGAGGACGTTCAGAGAGTACGCAGGATTGGTGTCGGCGTACGCCCGGGCGTATCCGAGCAGCGCGTAGGCGATGAGGCTCGGGTTGCCGTGGGCCCGGGCGGCGCTCACAGCGTCCTCGGCGATCGCTCTGGCGTCGCCGGAGCGGCCAAGAACCGACAACGCGTAGAGCCGACCGGTGAGACCGTAGACCCGAGCCCTACCGGTTTGAACGATGAGTCCGTCGTGGAGATCCAACCACCGGTCCACCCGTCCTGCGTGTCCGTTCGCTACCGCCAGGAACCGGGTACTCAGCCCCGACACGAACGGGTCGTACTTGGGATCGGCCTCCAAGGCCACGGCCGTTTCGGCGTACGAGATGGCTACGGCGGCACGGCCGACGTTGGAGCACAGGCTGGCCGCCGTGTAGAGACGGGGGAGCTGTGCCACGTCGGCACGAGTGGCGGCGTCAAGCATTTCCTCGACCCACGCGACGGGCTCGAAGCGCTGCATCATCGACATGATCACGGCCGTGTGCGCGGCGATCGCCGTGGCGGAGTCGAGATCACCCCGGTCGGCAGCCCACCTGAACCCGATCCGCAGGTTCGCGAACTCGGACTCCGACCAGTCGAGCGCAACGCCCTGGTCGGGCCCCCACGACTTGTCGTACGCGACCTGAGCCCGTGCGGCGAAATGGGCGGCATGACGATCGCGTGCCGCGTCGGCGGAACCGGTCGCCGCGAGCAGATCTTCGGCGAACTGGCGAACGGTCTCGAGCATCCCGTAGCGCACACGGCCCTCGGCCCGTCTCACGGTCACGAGTGACTTGCGCACCAGCGAGTCCAACACGTCCAACACCGAGTACTCATCGAACTCGCCACCACAAACATCGACCGCCGCCGCGAGGTCGAAACCATCGGCGAACACCGCACAGCGCTGCAGTACGACCCGCTCATCCTCGGTCAGCAGGTCAACTGACCAGCTCACGGCGTGACGGAGTGTCTGGTGGCGTTCCAGCCCCCGCCGGCCCCCCGACAGGAGCCGGAAGCGGTCACCGAGACGATCCCGCACCTCCTGCGGGCTCATCGCCACCATCCGCGCCGCCGCCAACTCGATCGCCAACGCGATCCCGTCCAACCGGGCACAGATCTCGAGCACCGCCCCCATCTCGGCCTCGTCGGACACCCCGAACGCCGAGTTGGCAGCCCGAGCGCGTTCCAGGAACAACGCGACAGCCGGCGAACCGGCGCCATCGCCGATCTCGAGCGAGGGCACTGACCACACGCGCTCGGACCCAACCCGCAGACCTTCCCGGCTGGTGGCCAGAACCTTGACCGTCGGCACCCGGGCCAGGACCGCCTCGACCCACTCGGCCGCCGCGTCCAGCACGTGTTCACAGTTGTCCAACACGACCAGCAGCCGACGCCCGGACAACGCCTGCGCCACACTCGAGGTGACCGAGATACCAGTCTGCGCTGTCACACCCAAGGTCGTCGCCACCACGTCGGGGACCGCCGCAGGGTCACCCACCGGAGCCAACTCGACCAGCCACACGCCGTCAGGAAACTCCGGGGTCAACGCCGCCGCAACCTGCACCGCCAAGCGGGTCTTCCCCACCCCACCCACGCCCGTGAGCGTGACCATCCTGTGGACGCGCATCAGGTCAACGAGCTCGGTCACCTCGGCGTCGCGACCCACAAGACTCGTCGACGGCACCGTCAGGTTGCCCTGCGTCGCATCCAACGTCCGAAGCGCAGCGAACTCGACCCTCAAGCCTTCGGCGAGAACCTGGAAGACGTGTTCCTGACCCGACAAGTCGCGCAGACGGCACTCACCCAAGTCGACAAGACGATCCTTCGACGTGAGAGCGGCTGTGGCGGCGGCGAGCAAGATCTGACCTCCGTGCCCCGCCGCCATGATCCGCGCCGCGCGGTTCAACGCCGGCCCGAAATAGTCGTCGCCACGAAGCTCAGCCGAACCAGTCGCGATCCCCATCCGAACCGGAAGACCCAACCGGCGCTGCGCGTCGACCGCTGCGGTCACCGCATCGTCAGCCGACGCGAACGCGGCACACATGCCATCGCCCGTGTGTTTGAACAGCCAACCCCCACACGACTCGACCGCCGAGCGCAACACCGCGTCATGACCCGCCAACGCCACTCGCATCCCGTCAGGATCCGCCTCCCAACGACGCGTCGAACCCTCGACATCCGTGAACAAGAACGTCACAGTCCCCGACGGCCGAACCACGAACCCGAGCCTAGGCCAGCAACCCGACACACTCGTCGCAGACGCTGACAGCCCACCCGTTCCCGTGCACCTCAGCCACCCAACTTCGCCGGTTCCCGGACGGCCGGGGTGTCAAACCCATCCGGGTGGTCACGGGTAGCGGAGTGGGATGGAGCGGGCGTTTCGATGGTGGCCGGATAGGACCCCGAGCCAAGGGCGGCGTGGCGCGCGTCTTCCCCGACGGATGCCGGGTTCGTGCGCAGAGGCGCCTCTACGCCACGGTTACGTGCGTCAGCGAACCTCGTACCACTCGTAGCGGAGGCCGTTCTCAACGACTTGCCCTTTGCCGACTGCCAGGACCGTGTTGAGCCACGAGTACCGGGGGTCAGCTGTTTCGAACCGCCCAGCGACATAGGGCACGGACGCGGCCCATCCGTCGGACATGTCGACGCGACCCTGGTAGGTGATGTAGATGATGGCGCCGTCGCCGGTCTCGACCGTGACGCGAACATCCGGGCTGAGCACCGCGTTGGGGCTCACGACCGCCCAGTCCGCGGCCGCGACCCCGCGGAGGCGGGCGGTCAACCGTTCGCCCGTCATCTCGAACGTCGCGAGTTCGCCCACGAGACGGTCACCGGCCGGCCCGGCACCGACGGAGATCCCCTCACGAAAGGTGATGTCAATCGTCGCAAGCGGTATCAGCTCGATCCCCATCTGTTCCCCCATCTGATTGCGCCCCCGGGGCATGATGCCACGCGAACATGCGGAGCTCGGACGAGGGAAGGGAAAGCCGCTCGTGGCGGGTTCCAGACTCGACGTGGGGCCAGGACAACGAACCCAGCGGGCCCTCCGGGGTCAGTCCGAGATCGCGACCAGAGTGTCCTCGGCGAGGAGTGCGGCCTGCTCGGGTTCGAGCCGTCCGCCAGCGGCAGCAAGATCGTCGAACCCGCCAGCACCGAGCACCCCGACGCACCCGTCTTCGACC
>JANPGL010000810.1:0-10638 GCA_031423915.1 Actinomycetes bacterium
GGGCAGCGGCCGCGTCGCGAGTCGAGCGCGATGACGACGTCGCCGATGTGGAGCTCGGCGCCGGGCCAGTCGAACTCGTCCAGGCCGTCGACGCCGTCGACGACGATGTTGGGTCGGAGGCGGCGGACATCCCGACCGAACGCGGCGACGGCGCCGTCGGTGGCGACGAGGAGGGGGAGCACGTCGAAGCGTTCGATGCCGTCGTAGCGGGCCAGGGTCGCGTCGGCACCGGCGACGGCCCGGACGCGTTCGAGCACCTCGGGTGCGCTCCACGTTTGGCCGTCGACGAGCGGTTCGCCGTCGGGGCCGAGGGTGGCGTGGAGGCCGAGGAGGTCGTGGTAGCGGCGGGAGGTGCGGACGCCTTCGGGGCCCCGCACGTGGACGATGCGGTCGCCCACGATGCCGTTGGTGGTGACCTCGGCGGTGTCGAGGCGTTCACCGGCGAGGGTCTTGACGGGGTAGCGCCACAGGGCGCCGACGGTGAGGGTCATGTCGGTGTCGTTTCGAGGAGGTGGCGGACGGCCGACCGCGCCGCGTCGAGCGGTACGGTACTGCCGAAGACGGTGCATTGCACGATAGCGCCGTCGATGACGACAGCGAGGGCCGCGGGGAGCCAGGGCGGGGCGTCCGGGTGGTTGCGAGCGGCGAGCACGGCGAGGTGAAGGGTGAGGTCGCGCTTGTGGCCGGCGATGATGGAGCGGTGGGCGTCGTCGAGCTCGTTGGTCTCGGCCAAGGAGTTGATGAAGGCGCAGCCGCGGTAGCCGGGCGTGGTGACCCAATCGGCGATCGCGTCGAAGGTGGCGAGGACGGGGTCGGCGCCGCCGGCCGCGTGGCGCTCGACGGCGTTCGTGAACCAGGCCATCCACCGGACGTGGCGGTCGGTGAGCCAGGCCGCGACGAGATCGCGCTTCGAAGGGTGGAGCGTGTAGAGCCGCCGCATCGACACGCCGGAGGCGTCGCGGATGTCGCTCATGGCGACGCCGCCGATGCCGCGTGCGTAGAACAGCTCGTCGGCGGTGCGCAGCACGGCGCTGCGGGCGTCGTCGACCGACGTGGTGGCGGCGGGGCTCATCGCAGCGGGATCCCGCTCGTGTCGCCGTCGGGGCGAGGACCGAAGATGCGCCGTTCGTCGGCAGTGATGGCCACGTCGTCGATGCTGGCCTCGCGTCGGCGCATGAGACCGTGCTCGTCGAACTCCCAGTTCTCGTTACCGTACGACCGGAACCACCGGCCCTCGCTGTCGTGCCACTCGTACTGGAAGCGCACGGCGATGCGGTTGCCGTGGAACGTCCACAGGTCCTTGCGCAGCGCGTAGTCGAGCTCGTGCTCCCACTTCGCGCGGAGGAAGGCGACGATCTGGTCGCGGCCCACGAGGAACTCCGAGCGGTTCCGCCACACCGAGTCGAGCGTGTACGCGCCGGCCACGCGCTCGGGATCGCGCGTGTTCCACGCCATCTCGGCGGCCAGCACCTTCTGCCGGGCGGACGACTCGTCGAACGGTGGCAGTGGTGGTCTGGTGGGGTTCGTCATCGCGCCGCGCTCCGTCGGTGAGAACATGTATTCTCAGTGTATGAGAATAAGCGTTCTCACGTCAACCTCGGCGTCAGGAAGGCCCGGGTGACCGGCCGTGCAGCACCTGACCGGTTGCCGATGGGCGACATCGTCGGGCCGGGACTGCGGGCGTTGTTCGTCGCCATCAATCCGTCCACGCGATCGGCTCGCATCGGGTACTCGTTCTCCTCGCCCGGCAACCCGTTCTGGCGTCTCCTCCACGAGTCGGGGCTGACTCCGGTCCGGCTGACGCCGTGCGACGAGCATCATCTGCTCGACCACGGTCTCGGCCTGGTCTCCACCGTGCCTCGGGCCACGGCCGCTGCGGCCGGTCTGTCGCGTGCCGAGCTGCGAGCGGGTGCCGGGCTCGTGCGTGCGCAAGCGCACCGGTACCGGCCGCGTGTCGTAGCCCTGCTCGGCCTCACGCTGTACCCGGTGTTCGTGCCGGGCGGCCTCGGACGAGGCCCGGGCCTCATGCCCGATCGTGTCGGTGACGCCGAGCTCTTCGTGTTGCCCAACCCGAGCGGCCGCAACCGCGCCTATCCCGGCTTCGCCCCCAAGCTCCTCTGGTACGAGGCGCTCGCCGCGCACCTCGCGACGGCCGGCGGCGGTGGGCCGTAGCTCCGGCAAAGCGCTCGCTCGACGAGATGACGGCGGCAGTCGCGTCCGGAGCGGAGGATGGGCCGACGGCTCAGTGTGACGTGACAGATGCACGGAGGGTCGGTCGTCGCCCGCTGGCGACCCCTGTCCATCGCTGAGGGCTGGCCCCCGATCCTGTCATCGAACGGTGTCGGATCGACCGTGGCTACTGCGGCGCGGGCCGCATGATGCGGAGGAGGTCGGGGGCGATGACCTCGGCGGTGGCCGGGGGCTGCCAGCCCGCGGCGAAGATCTGGACAACCAGCTGCTGGGCATCAACCGGCGCGGCATCGCGGCCGGGCTTCTACAACGACGCCGCCGGCGCCGCCCACGGCTACACCTACGACACGCGCACCCAGAGGTTCAGCCCGGTGCAGCTGCCCGTGTCGGCCGACTTCGTGCGCGATCACGTCACGACTGGGTTCCTGCTCCACCGCGGGCGCATCGAGCAGCTATCGTTCGGCGGGCGGACGAACACGCAAGCGCTCGGCGTGAACGATCAGGGCAACGTGGTGGGCTCGTTCCTCGACGCCGCCGGCGCCATGCACGGCTTCGTGTGGTCGCACCGGCGAGGCATGACCCAGGTCGACGACGAGTTCGGTGCGGGCGGCACGCTCGTGAACGGTCTGAACGACGCCGGCCAGCTCGTCGGGTTCTACGTCGACGCGGCCGGCAACACGAACGGGTTCGTCGCCAGTCGCTGACGACACGGCCGGTCCGACCGCGCCATGGGACCCTTGCGTACCGCGAGGGTCCTGTGGCGCGCCGGCAAACCGACCGACGTGCACGCCACCGACCCGACGCTCCGGTAGCGTGCCGACCATGGCCGATCGCCAGCCCCCCGTGCGGTACATCGACCGTACGCGCCAGCAGTACGAGGCGCTCGGGTACGAGAGCTACGCCTGGGTCCACGAGAGCGATCCGCCGGCGTTCACCCCCCTGCGCAAGCCGATCGCCGAGAGCCGGCTCGGGCTGGTCGCCTCGGGTGGCGTCTACGCCGCCGGCCAGACGGCCTTCACGTTCAAGGACGACACGACCTATCGGGCCATCCCCACCGACGTCGACACGGCGGAGCTGCGGGCGACGCACTTCGCGTACGACCTCACGGATGCGCGCGCCGACATCAACTGCGTGTTCCCCCTCGACGGCCTGCGCGGCCTCGTGGTTGAGGGCGCGGTGGGGGAGTTGGCGCCCGCCTTCCTGACGTGCATGGGCGGCATCTACTCGGCGAGGCGCGTGCGCGAGGAGCTGGCGCCCGCCATCGTGCAGCGTTGTCTCGACGATGGGGTCGAGGCGCTCCTGCTCGTGCCTGTTTGACCCGTCTGCCACCAGACGATCGGTCTGATCGCCCGCCACGCCGAAGCTGCCGGCATCCCCACGTTGTCGATGTCGAGCGCTCGTGACATCACTGCCGCCGTCAACCCGCCGAGGGCGACGTTCCTCGACTGGCCGCTCGGCCACACCTCGGGTCGCCCGGGCGAAGCCTCGCTGAACCGCACCATCCTCCGGGCCGCGCTCGAGGCGTTCGGGCGCATCGACCTGCCCGGCACGATCGTCGACCTGGGCGTGCCGTGGGCGGACGACGACGACTGGAAGGACCGGGTCATGCGGCCCCGCCCGAAGGTCGCCGGCGACGCCGCGGTGGTCGACGACCGGGTGGAACGCTGGCCCACGCCGCAGTACCAGTCGGGCGCCGATGCCACCGCCGCGGCGGCCCGCCACGCCGGCCAGGATTGCGCGGTGTGCGCCGGTATCGACTACTGATCACGGCACATCGACGGCACGAGGGGAGCCCTCCATGGAGTTCGGCCTGCACCTACCGCACATCGGTCGCGGCGCGACGCGCGACAACGTGCTCGAGTTCGCCCGCGTGGCCGACGAGATCGGCATGCACTCGGGCTGGGTCAGCGACCACGTGGCCTGGCCACGGGAGGTCACGTCGAAGTACCCGTACACCGAGGATGGCTCGTTCCCCGGCGGCTTCAACATGCCGTGGCTCGACCCCATCGGCACGTTGTTCTTCGTGGCGGGTGCGACCACCAGGCTGAAGCTCGGCATCACGGTGCTGATCCTCGGGTATCGGCCGCCGCTGCTCACGGCCAAGATGGCCGCGAGCCTGGCCGTGCTGTCGGAGGGGCGGCTGCTCCTCGGCGTGGGCGTCGGCTGGATGAAGGAGGAGTTCGACGTGCTGGGCATGCCGTACGACCACCGCGGGGCCCGTGCCGACGAGCAGCTCGAGATGTTCCGCACCGTCTTCTCGACGGACACGCCGTCGTTCTCGGGTCGCTTCTACTCGTTCCCCGAGGTCGGCTTCTCGCCGCTGCCGCCCGGCAACCACGTACCCGTGTGGGTCGGCGGCGACTCGGAGCCGGCGTTCCGCCGGACGGTGCAGTACGGCGACGCGTTCCATGCCGCGTTCCAGCCAGTCGACACGGTGCGGGCATCGTGGAAGCGCATCGGGGAGCTCTGCGACGAGGCCGGCCGTGCCCGCAGCGAGCTGCGCTGCTCCATGCGCTGGTACCTCGACCCCGACGCCTCGATGAAGCCGGCCGTGTCCGTGCAGGGGTCGACGCAGCAGATGGTCGACCAGCTCGGCGCCCTGGCCGAGGCCGGCTGCGACCACCTCGTGCTCGACCCCGTCGCCCGCGGTGGCGCCGCCGGTCGGCTCGACGCCGTCCGCCGCTTCATGGCCGAGGTCGCCCCCCAGGTCCCGTAGCGACCCGGGCACCAGTCCCGGAGTTGGTCGGCCGCCCGACGCGGTCGCATCTGCTTCCAGGGGGTGAAAGGAACGGCGATCGCGTCACGTCGCCAGGGCGGGCAGCACCTCGCGGGCGAACGTCTCGATCTGCTCGAGGTAGACGGCGAGGTTCGGCATGGCGAGGCCGATGGCCACGTGCTCCACACCGAGCGCGGCGTAGCGCTGCAGCAGCGCCACGGCCTCGGCGGGCGTCGTCGTGTTGTCGCTCCCGCGGCCGTCGCGCGCCGCGAACCGGAGGCGCGACGGCAGCGAGAGCGCCAGCGTGGGCAGCTCGGCGCAGCCGATGGCCGCGCACTCGGCCCGCAGCACGTCGATGCCACGGGCCAGGCCATCAGGTTCCACCATCGACGGCAGCCACCCGTCGCCCAGCTCGGCGGCGCGGCGGATGGCGCGGCGCCCGTGGCCCCCGACCCAGATGGGCGGATGGGGTTGCTGCACGGGGCGGATGAGCGTGCGCAACGGCCCGAAGTGGAAGAACTCGCCATCGAACGCCGCCTCCTCGCCCGACAGCAGCGTGCGGATGATGCGCAGGTACTCGTCGTGCATGCGGCCGCGGGCGTCGAAGTCGATGCCGAGTGCGGCCGACTCCGCACGCACGTGTCCGCTGCCGGTGCCGAGGATCATGCGTCCCTGCGAGAGCACGTCGAGCGTGCCGAGCATCTTCGCCTGCACGATCGGGTTGCGGTACGGCACGACGACGATGTCGCTGGCCAGCTTCACGCGGGTCGTGGCCGCCGCCAGGAAGCCCCACGTGACGTACAGATCGAGCCACCAGTCGTCGCCCGCGTAGTACTGGAACAGCGTCTTCGGCTCGGCCGGCGCCTCCGTCGCATCGCCGCTCATCCAGTCGTCGAGCCCGTGCACCGCGGTCTCCTCGGGCGTGCCGAGCGGGGCGACCAGGTGGTCCTGCACCCACAGCGACCCGAAGCCAGACTCCTCGGCCTGCTGTGCGATGGCGCGCACCTCGACCGCCGTGCACCACCGCCGGTAGCACGGGATCCGCACGCCGACCGTCAGCCCCATGCCGTCCCCCGCTCGTCCCGTCGACCGAATCGAATCTAACCGTCCGCACGGTTACGCTCCCGGTGGACGAACGAGGGGGAGCAGCGATGGCGGTGGCGATCGTTGGCGTCGGTGAGACCGACTACGCCTGGAAGGACCCGCGCCCCGTCCCCGCACTGGCGCTCGACGCGTGCCGCCGAGCGATCGCCGACGCCGGGCTCACGCCCGCCGAGGTCGACGGGTTCGTGACGGAGGCGCACTCGATGGTGACGCGTGCGCCCGTCGACGAGATCGCCACGCGCCTCGGCGTGCGCGACCGCCGCTACACCGCAGCCATCGGTCTGGCCGGGTCGGGCACGGTGGGTGCGGCGCTGCTGGCCCGCCAGGCCATCGAGAGCGGCCTGGCCGAGGTGGTGGTGGTGTACTACGCCATCAATCTGAGCCTGCGCGGCGCCGGCGGGGCGTACGGCTACCACGCCGGCGACCCGGCCAAGGTCGCCTTCGAGATGCCGATGGGCTACTACGGCCAGCCCGTGTACTTCGCCCAGGCGGCGCAGCGCTACTGCCACGAGTTCGGCGCCACACCCGAGCAGTTCGGGGCCGTGGCGGTGGCGGCCCGCCAGCACGCCATGCGCACGCCGAACGCGCTGCGCCGCGAGCCGCTGACCATCGAGCAGTACGTCGCCCAGCCGTGGCTCACCGAGCCGCTCCGCAAGCTCGACTGCTGCCTCGTGAACGACGGTGGTGCCGCCTACGTGTTCACCAGCCTCGAGCGGGCGCGCCACCTGCGACGACCGCCGGTCGTCGTCGCCGGTGTCGGCATGGGATGCAAGCCGGTGACGCAGGCCCAGTACTTCTCGCAGAGCGCCGACCTGCTCACCACGGCGGCGGTGGCCTCGGGGAAGCGTGCCTTCGACGATGCCGGCCTCACGCCCGCCGATGTCGACGTGGCCGAGATCTACGACTGCTTCACGATCTCGATGCTGCTCCAGCTGGAAGACCTCGGGTTCGCGGCCAAGGGCGAGGGCGCGGCGTTCGCGGCGTCGGGCGCCATCGCGCCGGGCGGCTCGTTGCCGGTCAACACCCACGGCGGCCTGCTGTCGCAGTCGTACACGGTGGGTGCCAACCATGTGGTCGAGGCGGTGCGCCAGCTGCGCGGGGAGCGCGGCGAGGCCCAGGTCGACGGCGCCGAGGTGGCCCTCGTCGCCGGCCTGGGTGCACCCGAGCACGCCACGATGCTGCTCACGGTCGACCGATGAGCGAGGTGCTCGCCGTCCCGTTCTTCGAGCCCCGCTTCGAGGTCGAACTGGCGCGCCCGTTCTGGGAGGGCATCGCCGCCCATGAGCTGCGCATGAGCCGGTGCAGCGTGTGCCACGGCTGGCAGTGGTACCCCGACGACGCCGGCCCGTGCTGCGACGGCGCCGTCTACGAGTGGGTACCGGTGGCGCACGAGGGCGAGCTGCACACGTTCAGCCGCGTCCACCGCCAGTTCCTGCCCGGCCCGGCCGGCCCGCTGCCGTTCGTCGTGGGCTTCGTCCACCTCGACGGGGTGGTCGGTCCGCGGTTCGTGGCGCCGATCGTCGATGGACCGGAGATGCGCATCGGGGCCCGGGTGCGGGCCCGCTTCATCGAGGTCGAAGGACACACCCGCCCCGTGTTCGACGTGGTGCCGTCGTGAGCGACCGGTTCGGCGGTCGCGTCGCCGTCGTGACCGGTGGGGCGAGCGGCATCGGCGAGGCCATCGTGCGCCTCGTCGTGCGCGAAGGCGGCCGCGCCGTGATCGTCGATCGGCAGGCCGACCGGGCGGTGGCGCTGGCCGCCGACCTCGGCGACGCCGCCGTGGCGGTCGCCGCCGACGTCGGGGTCGAGGCCGACGTGGCCCGCGCCGTCGACACCGCCGTCGAGCGCTTCGGCCGACTCGACGTGATGTGCAACAACGCCGGCTTCGCCGGGCCTGATCGGCCCATCGCGGAGAGCTCGCTCGACGAGTACGACGCCGTCATGGCCGTGCTGCTGCGCGGCGTCTTCGCCGGCACCAAGCACGCCGCCCGGGTCATGATCGCCCAGGGCGAGGGCGGCGCCATCGTGAACACCTCGTCGGTGGCGGGCGTGCGGGGCGGCCTCGGCTGCCACATCTACACGACCGCCAAGCACGGGGTCATCGGGCTCACGCGCTCGGCGGCCTCGGAGCTCGGCCGGTACCGCATCCGCGTCAACTGCGTGGCGCCCGGCGGCGTGCCCACGCCGATGGGCGCCCTGTTCGTCACGGGCGATCCGACGGCCACCGACTACGTCGCCGCCCGCCAGGCCGAGCGGTCGCCGCTCGGAAGAGCAGCCACACCCGACGACCTGGCCGAGGCGGTCGCCTACCTCGCCTGCGACGCCGGCAGCTTCGTCACCGGGCAGACGCTCGTCGTCGATGCCGGCAGCATCATCGCCCCGCCGCGGACGCCCGCCAACGGGGTGCCGCCCGACCCCCAGGGAGCTCGCTCGTGACCGACGCCGCCGTCCTCACCGACCTTCGCCGCCGCTTCGCGGACGACGGCGTCGTTCACCTCCCGGGGGTGTTGAACGCCGACTGGATGGAGCTCGTGCACCTCGGCATCCGTCGCAACCTGAGCATGCCGGGCCCGAACGCCCGCAAGCTCTACGAGGGCACCGACCGCGAGATCTACCTCGACTACCTCAACTACCGCGTCATCCCCGAGTTCCAGCTGCTCGTGCGCGAGTCACCGGTGGCCGGGGTGGTCGCCGACGTCCTCGGCAGCCGCGAGCTGTGGCTCTTCTTCGAGCAGATCTGGATCAAGGCGGGTGGCGTGGCTCGTCGCACCGCCTGGCACCAGGACGCCACGACGTGGCTCACGGGGGGCGAGCAGGTGTGCGGCTTGTGGATCACGCTCGACCCGCTCGAAGCCGAGCACTCGCTCGAGTTCGTGCGCGGCTCGCACCGCGGCACGCTCTACGGCGGCACACAGCTCGACGGCTCGCCCTACGACGACACGGCGCCCGTGTACCCGGACATGCCCCGCCTGCCCGACATCGAGGGGCACCGCGAGGACTACGACATCGTGTCGTTCCCGAACGAACCCGGCGACGTGGTGCTGTTCCACCCGGCGTGCCTGCACGGCGGCGGCGCCGGGCCCGGGCGTCGGCGCACGCTGTCGCTGCGCTTCTACGGCGACGACGTCGTCTACCGTCCGACCGCCGGCAGGCCTTCGCCGCCGTACCCGGGCATCGCATCGACCCATCGCGCCGGCGACCCGCTGCGCTCGTTCTGGTTCCCGAAGGTCTTCCCGATTCACGAAGGCTGAGCCGCGCGGCCGACCGCAGGATCGGCCCAGCCGGATCCGGAGGGCCGGCTGGTAGCGTCCGGACCGGGGCGCCGACGAGTCCGATGTCCCGTGGAGGTGCTGCTCGTGCCCGGTCCGCTCGAAGGTCTCGTCGTCGTGGAGGTGTCGTGGGCGGCTCCGGGCCGCATCGCCGGCATGCTCCTGTCCGACTACGGCGCCGAGGTGGTGGCCGTGCGTCGGCGCGGCGGCGACGGCGACGGCGACCTGCTCAACAACCTGGCGTGGGACCGGGGCAAGCGGCTCGTCGAGCTCGATCTAGAGGAGGCCGACGCGCGGGAAGAACTGGCGGCGCTGCTGGACCGGGCCGATGTGTTCGTCGACGGGCTCGGCCTGCGGAGCGCCCGGAGGCTCGGGCTTTCGCCCGTCGAGGTGGCCGAACGTCACCCGGCGCTCGTGCACGCCGCCGTGACCGGCTACGGCCAGAGCGGCCCGTGGGTCGAGCGCCCCGGCTACGACGGCCTCGTGGCCGCACGGCTCGGCGCCATGATCGAACAGGCCGGTCCACGCGAAGGTCCGAAGTTCCTCGGCCACCCGAGCATCGCCTACACCACCGCGTTCCTCACCGTCATCGGCTCGCTGGCCGCGCTGCGGGCGCGCCGGGCGACCGGTCGGGGGCAGACGCTCGACGTGTCGCTCCTCGACGCTGTCATGGCCATATCGCCGATGAACTGGTGGTTCAACGAGGCCGGAGCGTCGTACCTGGCCAGCTCCCCGAACGAGACGGGCTTCGGCCGCAAGCGCCTCATCACCGAGATGTTCACGTGCGCCGACGGCGAGTACCTGATGATGCAAACCGGCGGGCCGGGCGGGTTCAAACGGACGATGGATCTGCTCGGCCTCGGCGACGGCGTGCGCACCGTGCCCGAGCCCGAGATGGCCCATCCGCTCGACGACCACGAGTACCACCAGGCCCGCGTGGTGGCGCCCGGCGTGTTCAAGACCCGACCTCGCGCCGAGTGGATCGACATCTTCCAGGCCGCCGACCTGGCCGTGCTCCCGGTGCTGCGGCCGGGCGAGGTCCTGGTCGACGACCAGGTGACGCACGCGGGCGTCGTCGTCGACGTGCAGGACGCCGAACGGGGGGTGCTGCGGCAGGCGGGTCCGTCCATCGTCTACGACGCCTCGCCGCCGGCCGTCCCTGCGCCGCGCGCCACGGATCCCGAGTCGCTGGCCGCCGTGGTGGCGTCGCTCGGCGATCCCCGGCCCCGGCCCTCGGCGGGCACCTCGACCGCTCCACCGCTGGCCGGGGTGCGCGTGCTCGACTTCAGCAACTACTTCGCCACCGCGTACGGCGCCAAGCTCCTGGCCGACCTCGGCGCGGACGTGATCAAGGTCGAG
>JANPGL010000811.1:0-2316 GCA_031423915.1 Actinomycetes bacterium
CGTTGATCCTGCTGGCCGACGAGCCGACGGGCAACCTCGACCCGAACACCAGCGTCGGCATCATGCGCCTGCTCGACCGGATCAACAAGACGGGAACCACCGTCGTCATGGCCACGCACGACACCAAGATCGTCAACATGATGCGCCGCCGTGTGGTGGAGCTCGACCGCGGGTTCATCGTCCGCGACCAGGCCCGAGGGGTGTACGACTAGTGCTGAGCCGCATCGGGTACATCCTGCGCGAAACCGGCGCCAGCCTTCGTCGCAACCTGACGCTCACCGTCGCGGCGCTGCTGACGGTGGTGGCGACGCTCTCGCTGCTCGGCTTCTCGCTGCTCATCCAGGGCTCGGTCGGCAACCTGCTCGTGAAGTGGCGCAGCGGCGTCCAGGTCATCGTGTTCATGGCGCCCGAGGCGACGCAGGACCAGATCGACGCCACGGCCCGCGTGCTCGACGGCGACCCCTCGGTCAAGGCGAAGGTCTTCATCGACAAGACCGCCGCGCTCGAAGAGTTCAAGCGACTGTTCCCCGACAGCCCCGAGCTCTACTCGCTGCTCGGCACGCAGGGCATGCCGACCAGCTTCAAGGTCACGCCCACCGTGGCCGACGATCTCACGATCAACCGCATCACGTCGCAGCTGAACCGTCAGCCCGGCGTCCTGTCGGTGCAGTCGGCGCGCGAGGTGGTGGCGTTCGTCCGCACGCTGTCCGACTTCTTCCGCGTCGCCACGATCGTGGGCTCGGGCGTCTTGATGATCGCGTCGGTGGCGCTCATCTGGAACACCATACGCACCGGCATGTTCGCCAGACGTCGAGAGATCGAGGTCATGAAGCTCGTCGGCGCCACGAACTGGTTCATCCGATGGCCGTTCGTCGTCGAGGGCATCATCCAGGGCCTCATCGGCGGCCTTTTGGCGTGTGGCATCACCGCCACGGGCAACAGCCTGTGGAAGCGCAAGGTGGTGCAGTCGGCCCTGTTCAGCGACTTCCGCCTCCTCCAGGCCACGTCGGGTCAGTTCCGCACGGCCTGCTTCTGGATGCTCGGCGTCGGCGTCCTCGCCGGCGCGGTCGCGTCCGCCACGGCCGCCACCCGCTTCCTCGACGTCTGACCCGCGGCCGCACCGGCCGCACCGGCCCCACCGGGCGGGCAGCGACTGCATCTCTTGGCGCGATCGGCGTCACAGGTGACGGCAGCAGCGCCGAACGGGCTCTGCTTCCATATCGACCGAGTGCGTTCCCACTCATCTCGTGTGCAGCTCACACCCGATCTCCAGCGGTGGGCCCGTGCCCACCACCACCTCGTGACCCGCGCTGTTTGGGTCGCGTCCGGTCGTTCGGATCGCTCGTTCGACCGAGCGGTCCGTGCCGGCACCCTTGTCGCGATGGCGCCCAACGTCGCGCTTCTCCCGGGCGCGGACTGGACGGCGCCCGACGTACGGATCGCGGCAGTGCTCCTGTCGTCCCGCCGGCGGTTGATCGCCTCGCACCGCACGGCTGCGTACCTCTGGGAGGTCCCGTTCGTGGGGTCGACCCCATCGAGGTCACGGTCGACGACCGAAGGTCGGCCACCCGTGCACCAGGGGTCGTCGTCCATCGGCCGTCCGATCTGCTCGAGTTGCGCGTCATCGTGCGGCGTGGAATCGCGACCACCGATCCCTTCCGAACCCTGATCGACCTCGGCGGCTCGGCACCGGACGAGGTGCCTGCCTTCCTCGAGCATCTGCTCATTGCCGGAACCGTCACCGTTGCGGGAGCCCGTGCCTCGCTCGATCGGCACCGTCGGCCAGGCCGCCGGGGCGTGGCGGCGCTCGAAGCGGCGCTCGACGCGCTGCCGCTCGGCGCGAAGCCGCCGGACAGCGTGCTCGAGCCGGCGATGTCGGCCCTCTTCCGTCGCTGGGGTATCGACGGCTGGGTCTTCCACCTCGTCATCGGTCGCTTCGAGGTCGACTTCGCGTTCCCCTCGGCGATGCTCGTCGTCGAGGTCGATGGGTGGGATCCGCACCGGACCCGCCAGGCATTCGAGGACGATCGCGCCCGTGACGCCCGCCTCGTGTCCCTCGGCTGGTCGGTGATCCGCGTGACCTGGCGTCAGGTGACCCAGGAACCGGGCAAGGTCGCCCGGAACGTGGGTGCGGCGCTGCGGCACCGCCACGGCGGGGTATGACCGGGTTTCGGCGCGAGGAGCGCCATTGGTGACGGAGACCGCGCCGAGACATGCAATGAACGGGTGGAGCGGCCGGCCGGCCGGCGTTGGGGCGGAGGTCACACGTCGGGCTACGTTCCGTTCGTGGACTACAGCCAGATCATCTACGAGGTG
>JANPGL010000812.1:0-3257 GCA_031423915.1 Actinomycetes bacterium
CGACGACCCGGTCGAACGGCGCGTCGGCATGTTCGAACGCGTCGAGCGCCACCCGCCTCACCTCGCGGGCGAGCTGTCGGAAGGTCCAACCCGGATCGAGGCGGACCCGCAGCGCCAGGTTGTTGGCGAACAGACCCACGAGCGGCAGCGCCTGTTCGTTGGGCCGGCCGGCCGTGGCGGTACCCACGACCACGTCGTCCTGCCGGCTCCAGCGCGCCAGTGTGGCCACGTACGCCGCCAGCAGGAACATGAACGGGGTGACGCCGGACGCCCGCATCGAGTGGCGCAGGGCCACGACCAGCACCTGCGGGATCTCGTGGTGGATCGCGTGGGCGCGGAACGTGCGCGCCAGCGTGTGCGGGCGGTCCGTCGGCAGGTCGAGCAGGGGCACACCGGTGAGCAGCTGGGTCCAGTACCCGACCGCCGCCGCGGTCTCTCCCGACGTCAACCGGGCGTGCTGCCACGCCGCGTAGTCGCCGTAGCGGATCTCGAGCGGCACGAGCCGGGCCGCTTCGCCCGTGGTCTCCTGCTTGTAGAGCTCGGCGAGGTCGCCCAGGAACGTCGCCATCGACCAGCCGTCGGACACCACGTGGTGCATGACGACCACGAACACGTGGTCGTCGTCGGCCAGGCGTAGGAGCGCGGTGCGCACCTTCGGGCCGTCGCGGAGATCGAACGGGACCTCGACCACGTCGCGCATGGCGGCGGCGAGGTCCTCCTCGGCGACGTCGAAGCGTCCGACGGTCACGTCGGGCACGGGTCGCACGAACTGCGAGTACTCGCCGTCGACGATGGCGAAGTCGGTGCGCACCGCCTCGTGCCGATCGAGGACGCCGCGCAGCGCCCTCGTGAGCGCGTCGACGTCGACGGCGCCGCGCAGGCGGAACGCGAGCGGCAGGTTGTAGGTGATCTGCCCCGGATCGAGGTCGTCGAGGAACAGCAACCGCTGCTGGGCCGGCGACGCCAGCAGCACCTCACCGGGGGCGGCCGGGGGGATGAGGAGCGGAACCGGTGGACCCGACGGCCCGGTCGCGACGGCGGCCGGTGCCGGCCCCCGGCGCTCGGTCGCGAGCGACTCGACGTCGTAGCCGAGCTCGCCCGCCAGCGCCCGCGCCGTGCGCGACAACCGGTGTCCGGCTGCACCGTCGACCGCCTGCACAGCCGGCGCGCGGGGCGGCGCGCCCGCACCGATGCGCACACCGAGCTGTTCCGCCAGCAGCCGCGCCACATCAGACGGTGCGTCGGTCAGATGCTCGAAGCGAACGACCAGGCCACGGTCGGGTCCGACGTGATCGACGAGATCCATCGCGTTCCCGATCTCCTCGGCCCAGCGGTCCTCGGCGCCCTGAAAATCGTCGGTCATGGCGACGGCACCCACCGGATGGCGGCACACCACGACCACCCGTGCGCCCGGGTCGTCGACCAGGGCGTCGAAACGGTGCGGGTCGCCGGCGGCCGTGCCGTCGACGGTGGTGGCGCCGTCGAACCAGCGGTCGAGTTCGTCGACCGGACAGCCGAGGGTGGCGATCACGAGCACGCGCGAGGGCGCGCCTGTGGTGCTCGCCCCGAACCCGTTCTCGGTGTCGCTGGATTGGCTCAAGCCGTCTCCCTGTGCCTGCCGATCCGCCGCCGGCGTCCTCCCGAACCCGTGTGCATCGGACCGGACGTCCCATGCGCCCGCACCACCCGTAGAGGGTTGCAGCCTATCGGTCTCCCGTGCGGGATCGTCCGGGCCGTCCTCGTTCAGTACCCACTCTCCTCCAACTCCCGCAGCAGCCGGTCGGCTGCCTCTTCGTCACTCAGCGCGGCGACCGCCTCCATGCCAGCGTCCCGGCGGACCGGGGCGGTCGGCATCGGCGCACCCCGACCCGGGTCCGGCAGCACGAGCGACGCCAGGTGATCGGTGAGCGCCCGGAACGTCGGGTGCTCGAACGCCACGGTCGAGGGGAGTGGCAGCGCGAGGCCACCGCGTAGCCGGTTGCTGAGCTCCACCGCCATGAGCGAGTCCATGCCCAGGTCGGTGAGACCCTGGACGGGGTCCAGCGGCTCGCCGGGGTCCAGCCCCAGCACCCGCTCCACCTGGTCGCGCACGAACGCGTCGAGCACCGCGCGTCCGTCCTCCTCGGCGGCGGCGATCTCGGCGCGCACGTCGACGGTGGCCGCGCCGGCCGACCCCGACGACTCGGAACCCGCGCCCAACTCGGTCAGCAGCGGCGGCACGCCGCCGGGCGGGAACCCGGCCAGCAGCACCGACCAGTCGACGGCCAGCACTGCCGCCTGCGCCGCACTCGTGGACAGCAGCGACCCGAACGTCTCGAGCGCCGCCGTCGGGCTCATCATGGTCGTCCCGCGTGACGTCAGGTGCGCGAGCTCGCGGTCGCCGAGCGCGGCCGCCATGCCGACATCGGCCCACGCGCCCCAGTCGATAGACAGCGTGGGCGACCCGGCCGACCGGCGCTGATGGGCGAACGCGTCGAGCGCGGCGTTGGCGGCCGCGTACGTCGACTGCCCGGGCGGCCCGAGCAGCGCCGACGCGGACGAGAACAGCACGACGTGGTCGAGGTCGAGGTGACGGGTGGCCCGGTCGAGCCGGACGGCGCCGTCGATCTTGGGGGCTAGCACGTCGCGGCAACGCGCCCACGTCTGCTCCGTCGCCGCGCCGTCGTCGACCACACCCGCGGCGTGGACGACGCCTCGCAGTGGCACGCCGCTGGCGCGCACCTCGGCCATCACCGCGTCGACGCCCTCGTTCGTCGACACGTCGGCGGCCACGACCCGCACGTCCACACCGGTGGCGGCCAGCCGGTCGACGGTCGCCGCGGCGTCGGGAGTCGGCGCGTGCCGGCCCACGAGCACGATCGACGCCGCACGCCGCTCGGTCAGCCACGAGGCCACGGCCAGGCCGAGACCACCGAGGCCGCCCGTGACCACGTACCCGCCGTCGGGGCGCACCACGGGCGCACACGCGCGGTGGCGGACGACGACCTTGCCGATGTGGCGCGCCTGCGCCATGAACCGGAACGCCGCCTCGACCGACTCTGCGGGGAAGGCCCGCACCGGCAGCGGCGCCAGCTCGCCGACCGTCAACTCGTCGGCCAGCCGCTGCAGGTCGGTGCGCAACGACGCGGGGTCGCCGAGAAGGAAGTCGGCCAGGTCGTACAGGTGGTACGAGGCGTCGGGCCGACGCTCAGCCGCCTCGGCGGACGACCACACGCCGCGCTTGCCGATCTCGAGGAAGCGACCGCCGGGCGCCAGCA
>JANPGL010000813.1:0-3863 GCA_031423915.1 Actinomycetes bacterium
CGGGCGAGGCGTTCCCCGGCGCGGCCCATGACGTGGTGCTCGGCTGGCAGATCGGCATGATCGCCTGCGACTTTCTCGCCGATACGCCGGACAACCACGACGGCGCCTTCGGCGACGGCATGACGCGCAAGGTCAACGAGCTCCAGACCGGCTTTGGATGGACGCCGGACGGACGGGCCGGCGCGCACACGTGGGACCATATGAATACTCGCCAGAACCGCCCCTGCCCGCGCTGCGGGGGATAGGCCGGCGCGGTCGCTCACGGGCCCCTGCTCGCACCAACGGCGCCCGACGCGCCGGACACGAGCGGGCGACCCGTAGGGCTGGGCCACGGCGGCGCCTATCGTGCCGCTGGGTCGACCGCAGCCAGTCGCCCTCGTGGCCTTCGCCACGTCCGCAGCGGCGTTGGGCACAACACGGATCCGCCGTCCTCGAGGAGCGCACGGCCTTCTACATCGTGCCTGGGAGCCCTGCTCAAAGGGGCGGCGCACAAAAGTTGTGGATAGGTTGACAGTGGTCCCGAACGATGGGGCGCAGGCGGCCGCATGGCGGTCCGAGATGCGACTGGCGTCATAGGACCCCCCGGGTTCTGTTCAGTCGTTCCACGTGGACCCCCTGGTTCCATGTGGCCGCCGACGTCCTCCGCCGCCAGCAGCGGACCGTGGTTACGTCGTGCGCCGGTAGGTCGTGCGACGCCCGGGGCCGCCGTCGATGAGGACGAGACCAGCGGTACGTAGAACCGCGAGGCGTTTGCGGACGGCGTTGGTGCTGATGCCCAACGCGTCGGCGAGTTCGTCCACCGTCTTGGGCGCGCTGAGCTGAGCAAGGACTGCCCGGGCCTGAGGGCTCACGTCGGTGGCTGGTTGCACGACTGCGGCGGCCTGGTCGACGTCGCGGCGCAGGATCACGGTGAACGCGATGCCCTGGTCGAAGAAGTCGGGCGCAGGGAGCCCCGCGCGGCGTACCGCGTCGAACGTGGCCGGGATGCCACTGGCCAACGCCTCGACCACGTTCCCATCTGCGGTGCGCACGTGCTTGCAGATCTCGAGCAGCCGCCGGTTCCGAGCCGAGGTCAACGGATGGACACCGAGCCGTTCCGTCGTGATCCCGTACAGACCGCCCGGGTTCGTGAGGCGGAACGCGCCCGGCGACATCCGCAACTCGATCGCACGCGACGACGCCCACTCGGCCAGGTCCCGGTGAACGAGCGCGTTGGCGACCAACTCGCGCACCGCGATCGCCGGCGGATCGAGCTCGTCGCGCACCGCACCGGTCGCCGGATCGGCCACGACACGGGTACGACCGTTCCGAGCGACCCAAGCGATCGCGTCCTCGAGCATCGCCGGGATCGGTCCCGTGAACGTCGCCGAGTCGAGCGCTCGTGTCGTCGGCTGCGCCCCGTCCGGGACAACGGCGGCACGGATGCTGCAGTGCGGCAGATGCTGCTGGGGATAGACCCCGAGCGCGAGGAGCCCTGCCACGGTGGGCACACCGTTCGGCGTGACGACACCGGTACGGCGCAGGAGGTCATCGTCTTGCAGTCGTCCCAGGCGCCGGTCACTCGACCGGGCCGTCGCGACATAGTCCGCCACCCGGGCCTCGTCGAGGTCATCGATGCCGGCGCCCTCGACCGCGCGTTCGTCGAACACCGGACGTGACCGGTTGGCGACGAACGCGTCCATCTCCAACCGCGACATCGGATAGTCGCCATCAGCAAAGCGCAGATACGACCGACCCGTCCGCTTCACCACGCACGGCTTCCCTGCCGCCGCGAGCTCCAGCACACGCGCCACCACGACGGAGCGTCCCTCGAACCGCTCGACATCGACCTCCACCTGGATCTCCGGCGTGAAGGCCTGCCGAGCGCGACTGGCGACCGAAGCGGCCAGCCCGGCCGGGTCCTTCAACCGCACCGGCGAGAAGCCTGCTCGCTCGTCCAACCCGAGCACGACGAGCCCGCCGCCCGGTAGGTTCGCGAACGCCGACAACGTCTCCGTCACCGAGTCAGGAAGCCCACCCGCCGCCGACTTCACCTCGACGCCAGGTACCTCTCCCCCACGCAAGCGCATCTCCGCAACGAGGTCCTCCAGGTCCACATTCGGACACTACGCCAAATGCGCCGCCAAATAGGCCACCGGCGGGCACATTTGAGGCACATTTCGGCAGGCAAGCCCTCCGACCGGCCACCGGCGGCGTGCCTACAACGTGCCTATAACCCCGTCCATCCCCGTCCCACAGGGACCAACCGGCGCAGCGACCAAGCCGTGGTCCTCATGGCCCTGAGCAGGCCAGAGACGGTCACGGCGTGACACCACCGGATCAGCTCCGTCGTCTTCCCAAGCTGAGGACGCGGGTTCGGTTCTCGTCACCCGCTCGGGCATGTTTCCAATTCGTTTCTGGTTCTGGAAGCCCCTATGTGTGGGCGGCGACTCGGGCGTGCCTACTGCGTGCTTCTAGCGCTGGGCCGAGACGTCGGCAAGCAGCCTGGCTCGCCGCCGCCTCGGGCCGCTGTGTCCATGCCTGATCAACGGTGTCTGGCCGACGTCGCGAAGACCTTCAGATCTCCTCGCGGGGATTCCTCTCGCCGTCAACGAGCTCGCCAGGCTCCGTGCCACCCGAAGGGGACTCGTCGAGGTAGCTGGACGGTGGCGACCGGTCCGTCGTGGGGGGCCCGGGCGTCGAGGACCACGAGGTCATCGGCGCCGCGCTGGTCGTGGTGGACGAAGCCGACGAGCCAGCCGCCGTCTTCATGGTGCCGTCGGTCGTCGTCGGGGACGAAGGTGAGCTCGCCCGGGTGTCGACCGGGTCCGAAGTCGAACGACGACCTCGTGCCGAGCGCGAGGTCGTGCTTGTACGCGACCGTGCCGGCGAACGGTCGGTCGTCGTCGAGGGCCAACGAGTAGACGAAGCGGAGCGGGCGCCCCTGGGTCGGTGCGGCGGTCAGCCAGCCTTGTGGCGTCGGGTCGAGGATCTCGACGGTGCGTCGACCGAGCTCGATGGTCAGGCCACCGACGGGGCGCAGCAGACCGTCGGACTCGGCGTCAACCACGAGCGGGTGGTGGGCGTGGCCAGACGCTGTTTCGGCGAGGCAGCGGTCGCGGCGCAGTGCGCTGGCGACGTCGTCGTCGACGCCGACCTGCCTCGTGCGCAGGCTCCGATCGACGTCGTAGGCGGTGCCGGAGCGGGCGACGGCGAGGAGACGGCGATTGAGGTGGATCACTCGCTCGCAGGTGTCGATGCGCGACGTGGGGGGACCGAGGCCGAGGACGCCGGCGACGTGGGGCGTGAGGATCCATCGGTTGCGGTAGCTGACGGCCCGTCCGTCGCGGAGTTCGACGGCGTGCACCATGGTGTCGGTGTCGCTCCATTCGTACGGCTCGTCGGGCCGACGGGTGGGATTGGGTCCGAGGCGCAGGTACTGACCGTCGAGCCCGGCGGGGAGGGCGCCGTCGACAGCAAGTCCGGTGATCGTCGTCTCGTCGGTGACGGGGGCGAAGTTGCCGGCGAGGTAGGGGCTGGAGAAGGCCATGACACCAGGCTCCGGCTAAGTGCCCCACCGGCGCATCGGTGGGGACGCCTCATTTCCGCTTCGGCCCCGGTTTGCCGACGTCGGCGCGTCGGGATCTGAGGGGTGGCGTCCGATGTGGCGGCCCTCCCCTTAGGCGCACCGTCGGGGCATGACGGAAAATGCCTCCGCTTCATTGCACGTAGGCGATGACGGGCGGTCGTCTGCACAACGGGCCGAAGCGCGTTTTGGTCCTTGGCCGCGTTCGCCGAAAGGGCAAAGGGAAAGAGGGCACGTCAGAGAACTCCCAGGCTACCGGCGCGTGAAAGCGGCCGTCAAGGATGCGCGGCACCTCCAA
>JANPGL010000814.1:0-3846 GCA_031423915.1 Actinomycetes bacterium
GCGCTCGCCGTCGTCGCCACGTGGGCGTCCCAGCTGGCGCCCGACGGGTTCCTCGTCCTCGAGGAGCCGGAGTCCATCGAGACGGACGACGAGGTGTTCCGCCGCTACCTCGCGCTCACCGCCTCCGTGGTGGCCAGCCGCGGCGCCGTGATGTTCGTCGGTGGCACGCTCGGCACGATGCCGGCCGCGGTGAACCGGGTGTGGCCGCTCGACGTGACCGCCGCCGACGCCGCCACCATGTTCTCGCTGAACCTGGCCACGGTCCGGACCGATCCGTGGGTCGCCGACCACCACGACGCCGCCGAGCTCGACGCGCTGGGCGACGCGTTGCACGAACGGATCGTCGCCCCCGCCGGCCGACCGCCCGTGCGGTGGCGGCTTCGCCAGGTTGTCGTGGCCGACTCGGTCACGCCCGGTCGCTGACTGGCACACGAGCGCTCGCCTCAGCCGTCTCGCTCCGCCAGCTCCCGGAACTCGTCGGGGACGAACGTCCGGGCCGAGAGGGCCACGTTGGCGTACCCCACCGCCTGGCGACCGAAGCGCTTGCGGACGGCGTCCATCGACTGGTCGACCGACCAGCGGGCGGCACCTGCCGCCGTGCCCGGCCGGACCGCCTCGTCGGAAAGCCCGAGGGGCAGTTCCAACTGCAGGGACGGCTCGTCGACCAGGTGCGACACCGAGATGCCGAGAAGGGTGAGGTCGGCCTGCGGGTGATCCGCCAGTGCCGCGCTCACCAAGCCCTCGGCCACGTCGGCCAGGGTGCGCGTCGCGGACACCGGCGCGGGCAGCGTGACCGACCGCGTCACCGAGCGCAGCCCGGCGAACCGTACGCGCACGGTGACCGTGCGGCCGGCCCGGCGCTTGGACCGCAGCCGGGACCCGATGCGATCCGCCAGATGCCCGATCACCTGGGCCCGAAGCTGCACGGTGGGCGGGCAGCGTGGGAAGGCCGACTGGGCGCCCATCGACGAGGCACGGCGGCCGCCGCGCACGGGGCGCGGGTCCTCGGTGGCGGCCAGGGCGCTGAGCTTGGTGCCGGCCGCCTCACCGAGCAGGCCGCGCAGCGCACCCGGGTCGGCGGCGGCCAGGTCGCCGATCGTCGTGATGCCCCGGCTGGCCAGTCGCTCCTGCGTGACCGGACCGACGCCCCACATGAGGCTCACCGGCAGCGGCCGCAGGAAGGCGACCTCGTGCTCGGGCTCCACCACCACCAGCCCGTCGGGCTTGGCCACCTGCGAGGCGATCTTGGCCAGGTGCTTCGTTCGGGCCACCCCGATCGAGATGGGGAGACCGATCTCGGCCTTCACCCGCCGGCGGATGTCGGCGGCGATGGTGGCCGGGGAGCCGAACAGGCGGCCGGCGCCCGCCACGTCGCAGAACGCCTCGTCGATCGAGATTCGTTCCACATCGGGGGTGACGTCGCCGAGCACGTCCATGACCCGGTCGGCGATGCGCTGGTACTCGCCGAGGTGGCCGGCCACGAACGTGAGCTGGGGGCAGAGCTGCCGGGCCTGGCGGCCGGACATGCCGCCCGCCACCCCGAACGCCTTCGCCTCGTACGAGGCGGCGAGGACGACGCCGCCTCCGACCGCGATGGGGATGCCCCGCAGCGAGGGGTCGAGCAACTGCTCCACCGAGGCGTAGAACGCGTCGAGGTCGGCGTGGAGGATCGTCGCACCCCGTCGAGCCATGCGAACACTCTAGCGAACATACGTTCGCTCCCGCGCGCATGGGCACGTCGAGCCGGCTCAGAGCGCGCGGGCGGCCTCGTTGCCCTCGCGGATCGCCGCCCACAGGTTGCCGGCCTCGCGACCCGAGCCGATGCGGCGCACCGGCAGGCCGGCGTCGGCCAGTGCGACCGCCGCAGCGTCGTCGACGCGCAGGTCGACGACCACCACGAGGTCGGCCGCGATCGCTTCCGGCTCGGCCTCGCCGACGCGCACCAGCACCTCGCCGGGCCCGGATTCGAGCACCGTGGCGTTCACCAACGACCGGAACGGGCGCGCACCGATGCGCTCCAACGCCGGTACCACCACCAGCTCGCGCTGGGCCCGGATCGTCACCATCGGGTGGAGCGTCACGTAGGTGACCGACGCCCCGGCGTCGACGAGCGCCTCGGCCGCGCCGAGCGCCGGGTAGGCACCGAACACGTCGACCACGACGGCCGTGCCGACTCGGGGCACGCCGCCGTCCCACAGCTGCGTGACCGTGCGGACATCGCCGTGGCCCGCCAGCTCCGCGGGTACCCCGGCGCGGGCTCCGGTGGCGACGAGCACGAGGTGAGGGTCGAGCCGGGCGACCACCCCGGCCGTGGCCGTCGCACCGAGCCGCACCTCGACACCGAGGCGCGTGAGCTCGCCCTCGAACCACGGCAGCACGTCGAGGTGCGTCGACCGATACGGCGGTGCCGCGGCGTAGTGGAGCGCGCCACCGAGCCGATCGGTGCGCTCGAGCAGGGTGACGTGATGGCCGCGCATGGCCGCCACCCGGGCGGCCTCGAGCCCGGCCGGTCCCCCGCCGACCACGACGACGCGTCGCGCCAGCGCCACAGGGTCGTACGAACCGTGGCGCTCGGCCTCGAAGCCGACGTCGGCGTTCACGGCGCAGGCCATCCGCCCGAGGGACAGGCCGCCGACGCAACCCTGGTTGCAGGCGATGCACGGGCGCACCTCATCGGCGCGGCCGGCGAGCGTCTTCGCCACCAGCGCCGGGTCGGCGATCGTGGCGCGCGTGAAGCCGACGAGGTCGGCCACGCCTTCGGTCAGCACGCGCTCGCCGTCCGCCAGCGTGCGGAACCGACCGGTCACGAGCGTGGGCAGGCCGGTCACCTTCGTGACGAGGGCACTGGTGGCCAGCTCGTACCCGGTGGGCTCGTGCATGCCCCCGATGATCTTGTGGGGTGCCCGGCAGCTGCCGTAGGTGACGTTGACGTAGTCGAGCAGCCCGGTGCCCTCGAGGTGGCGCACGATGTCGCCCACCTCGAGCGCGTCGAGCCCGTCGTCGACCGCCTCCGGCCCGACGCGCACGCCGAGGGGCACACCGCCGCCGATGGCAGCGCGCACGGCGGTGAGCACCTCCACCGTGAAGCGGGCCCGACCGGCGAACGAGCCGCCGTAGACGTCGGTGCGCAGGTTGGTGGCGGGCGACAGGAACTCTTCGAGCAAGTACCCGTGCGCGGCGTGCACCTCAACCCCGTCGAGCCCCGCCTCGACCGCCCACCCGGCCACCCGGGCGAAGCAGGCGGTCAGCTCGGCGATGTCGTCGACGGTCATGGCGTGGGCCACGACCCCGCGGTTCGGTCCCGGCATGGCCGACGGTGCCCACGGCGCCGAGCCGTCCATCGTGACGGCCTCGTACCCGAGGTGTCCGAGCTGGACGAACATCTTCATGCCGTGCCGGTGCACCGTGTCGGCCAGCACGCGCAGGTCGGCCCGGCACGACTCGTCGTGCAGGCGGAGCGTGCCGGTGTCGGTCGGGTGGACGGAGGCCGCCTCCAGCACGCTGAGCCCCACGCCGCCGCGGGCGCGGGCCTCGTGGTACGCCACGAGGTGCTCGTCGACGCGGCCGTTGCCGATGTTCGTGCCGTGGGCGGTGCGCACCACGCGGTTGCGCAGCTCGACCCCGTTGATCGTCAGCGGCGCCAGGATGCGTTCGAGCCCACGGATGTCCCCCACGCCGTCAGGTTGGCACGCGGGCACGCTCGGCGCACGGTGCCGGTGAAGACACCGACGAACGTGGCGCTGCCGTCGGCTCGTGCCGGGTTACGGTCGGGCCATGGGGGATCGACTGCAAGGCAAGGTGGCCATCGTCGTCGGCGGCGGCCAGACACCGGGCGAAACGATCGGG
>JANPGL010000815.1:0-37811 GCA_031423915.1 Actinomycetes bacterium
CTGCGCGAAGGCAAGCCCACGCCGCTGCTGGCCATCGCCACCGAGCGCGCCACGGCCGCCCAGCGCTCGCTGCTCGATCGGGTCGGGCGCCCGGACCTGACCGACGACGAGGTCGTGGCGTTGCAGGGCGTGCTCGTCGACACCGGCGCGCTGGCCGAGCTCGAGGCCACCATCGAGTCGTTGACGTCGTGCGCCATCGATGCGCTCGAGGTGGCCGACATCGCGGACGACGCCCGCAAGGAGCTGACGCAGTTGGCCCACTACGTGGCGTGGCGGGAGACCTGACGCCGTGAAGGTCGTCGTGATCGGCGCCGGCCTGGGAGGCCTGGCGGCGGGTGCCCACCTGGTGGGTGACGGGCACGAGGTCACCGTGCTCGAGCGCGGCTCGTTGCCGGGCGGTCGGGCCGGGTTGGTGCCCAACGACCTCGGTTACAAGCTCGACAACGGCCCGACGGTGCTGACGATGCCCGATCTGCTGGCCCGCGTGTTCACGGCCATGGGTCAGGACATGGCCGACTTCGTGACGATCAAGCCGGTCGACCCGATGTATCGCGCCGTGTACGCCGACGGCAGTGTGCTCCACGTGCGCCATGGACGTGAGGCGATGGCGTCGGAGATCGAGGCGTTCGCCGGTACGAAGGAGGCGGCCGGGTTCCTGCGCTTCTGCGAGTGGCTCGAGCAGCTCTACCGCGTCGAGATGCCTCACTACATCGACGCCAACGTCGACTCGGTGCTCGACCTAGTGAAGCCATGGCGCGCCGGCCTACGCCTCGTGCGCCTCGGCGGTTTCGGCAAGCTGGGCAAAGCCGTCGCCCGCTTCTTCGACGACGAACGGCTGCAGCGCATCTTCAGCTTCCAGTCGATGTACGCCGGCCTGGCGCCGTACGAGGCGCTGGCGCTGTACGCCGTCATCACCTACATGGACTCGGTCGAGGGGGTGTACGCGCCCGAGGGTGGCATGCACGCCATGGCCTCCGGGCTGGCGTCGGCGCTCGAGAAGTCGGGCGCGCACCTCCGCTACGGGGCCGACGTCACCGTCATCGACCGGTGGCCGTCGAGCGGTGCGGTGCGCGGCGTGGTGCTGGCCGACGGCGAGCGCATCGAGGCCGACGCCGTGGTGTGCAACGCGGACCTGCCCGTGGCCTACGAGACGCTGCTGCCCGACGTGAAGCCCCCGCGCTCGGTCGCCAACGGCACCTACTCACCGAGCTGCCTGCTGTGGGTGGCCGGTGTGCGCGGCGCACCACCGCCCGGCGCCGCCCACCACAACATCCACTTCGGTCACGACTGGGACGGCGCGTTCCGCGCCCTCATCCACGACGGCGTGCGCATGCCCGACCCGTCGATCCTGGTCACGATGCACTCGGTCGACGACGCCTCGTTGGCGCCCGCCGGCTGCTCCACCCTGTACGCGCTCGAGCCCGTGCCCCACCTGGGCGGGCGCATCGACTGGTCGCGCGAACGCGACCGCATCGTCGGCGATCTCCAGGCGCGCGTGGCGTCGCTCGGCTACCCGGTCGACGTGGAGGTGTCCCAGGTGCTCGACCCTCGCGACTGGGAACGCCTCGGCATGGCCAAGGGGACGCCGTTTGCGCTGGCCCACACGTTCCGCCAGACCGGACCGTTCCGCCCCGGCAACGTCGACAACCAGGTGCCCGGCCTGGCGTTCGTCGGCTCGGGCACCGTGCCCGGCGTCGGTGTGCCCATGGTGCTCGTGTCGGGCCGCCTGGCGGCGGAGCGCGTGCGCGGGTTCGCGACGGGGCGACGGTGAGCACCGTGGCCGGCACGCCCGTCGTCCCAGTGTCGCTCGAGGCGAGCTACCGGCGCTGCCGCGAGCTGAACCGCCGCCACGGCACCACCTACTACTGGTCGACGCTGGTGCTGCCCAAGCACAAGCGCCCCCACGTGCACGCCCTCTACGGCTTCTGCCGGTACGCCGACGACATCGTCGACGACCTCGGCTCGGGTGCCTCCACGGCCGAGCGCGCCGCTGCGCTGGCCGACTTCGGCGACCGCTTCTTCGTCGACCTCGCGGCCGGCCACAGCGACGACCCGGTGCTGGCCGCCGTGGTGCACACCGTGCGGACGTGGTCGATCGACGTCGAGTGCTTCCGCCGCTTCCTGCGCTCCATGACCATGGACCTCACGGTGCCGTCGTACGACACGTGGGAGGACCTGCGCGTCTACATGGACGGCTCGGCCGCGGTGATCGGCGAGATGATGCTGCCCATCCTCGAGCCGACGTCGCCCGAAGCGCTGCCCCACGCCCGCGACCTGGGCGACGGGTTCCAGCTCACCAACTTCCTGCGCGACGTCGCCGAGGACCTCGACCGCGGCCGCGTGTACCTGCCGCAGGAGGACCTGCGGCGCTTCGGTGTCGACCCGACAGCCGAGCGGGCGCGGGTGGCCGCCGGGGGCGCGGTGTCGCCCGAGTGGGTGGCGCTGATGCGCTTCGAGATCGCCCGGTGCGACGAGCTGTACCGCTCGGCCGACCTGGGGGTCGCCCTGCTGCCCGAGCGGGAGGGCCGCTGCATCCGCTCGGCCCGCGTGCTGTACTCCCGCATCGGCCGCGTCATCGAGGCGCAGGGCTACGACGTGTTCTCCCGCCGGGCGCGGGTGCCCACGTGGCGCAAGCTGGCGCTCGTGGGCGCGACGATGATGGGCCGTGGGTAGCGCGTCTCGGCGGTCGACCGTCTCCAACGTGCAGCGGGTGGCGTTCGTCGTCCACGCCGCCGCGCTCATCGCCACGCCCCTGCGCCGCCGGGGGCGGCGCGCCGGGCTGGCCGTGACCGTCGTCGGCAGCCTGTGCACCGCCACGGCGGCGGCGTGCGTGCGCCGCTGGGGCGCGCCCCGCGCGGCCGCGGCGCTGGCCACGGTGGGCGTGGGCACCGCGGCGCTCGAGCGCGTCGGCACCTCCACCGGCCTGCCGTTCGGTCGTTACCAGTACACGGGCGCGCTGCGGCCGGCGATCGCCGGCGTACCCGCGGTCGTGCCGCTCGCCTGGTTCGCCATGGCGGTGCCGGCGCGCGACACCGCCCACGCCGCGCTCGGATCGCGCTCGTCGCGCCTGAGCCGGATCGGCCTCGGCGCGACGTACCTGACGGCGTGGGACCTGTTCCTCGACCCCCAGATGGTGGGCGAGGGCTACTGGCGTTGGGCGCGCCCGGGCCGCTACCGCGGCATCCCGCTGTCGAACTACCTCGGCTGGCTGGTGGCGTCGGCCGCGGTGATGGCGGTGCTCGAGGTGACGCTGCCGCCGGGCTCCGACGCCGAGCCGACGCTCGTCGGCGAGTACGGGTGGATGGCCGTCATGCAGACCGTCGGCTTCGCCCGGTACTTCGACGACCGGCTCGTGGCCGCCGTCGGTGGTGCGGCCATGCTGCCGGCCGCGGTGTCGGGCATCTACGGGCGGTGGTGGCGGCCCCGTGGCTGAACGGCCGATCGACGTGGTCGTCGTCGGCGCCGGCGTCGGCGGGCTCTGCGCGGCGGTCCGCCTGGCCGCCGCCGGTCGGTCGGTCACGGTGCTCGAACGCAACGAGGAGGCCGGCGGCAAGCTGGCCGTGCGCCGCCGCGACGGGTTCTCGTTCGACACCGGGCCGTCGCTCGTGACGCTCCCGCACCTGTTCGACGAGGTGCTGGCGCTGGCGGGCACGTCGCTCGCCGCCGAGGTCGACCTGGTCCGTCTCGACCCCCAGTTCCGCTACCGCTGGGCCGGCGGGTCGACGCTCGACGTGCACGACGCTCCCGCTCGCACCGCCGCCGCGTTCGACGCGCTGTCGCCCGGCGCGGGCGCCGACTACCGGGCGTTCCTGCACGACGCGGAACGCATCTGGACGGTGGCCGAGCGCACCTTCCTGGCCGGGCCGATGGGCGACGTGCGCCAGATGGTGGGGCGGATGCGTTCGCCGCTCGACCTCCTGGCCATCGACCCGTTGCGCACGCTGGCGCGCGCCGCGGCGGCGCGCTTCGCCGACACCCGGCTGCGCCAGTGGGCGGGTCGCTACGCCACCTACTCGGGGTCGAGCCCGTACCGGGCGCCGGCCACCCTGTCGTGCATCGCTCACGTCGAAGCGGCGTACGGCTGCTGGTACCCGCAGGGCGGCCTCGGCGAGCTGCGCGACGCGCTCGTGCGCGCCGCCCGCACGGTCGGTGTCGACCTGCGCTACGGCGTCGACGTGGCCGGCATCGGACATGGCGTGGTGCGCACCGCCGACGGCGAGCAGGTGCGGGCCCGCCAGGTCGTGGCCAACGTGGACGCGGTCCACCTGTACCGGGACCTCGTCGGCGACGCCCGGCTCACCCGGCGGGTCCGACGCGCCGCGCCGTCGGGCTCGGGCTTCGTGATCCTGGCGGGTGTGCGCGGCACCACGCCCGGGCTCGCCCACCACAACGTGTGGTTCTCGCCCAGCTACGCCGCCGAGTACGACGCCCTCGACCACGGCCGCGCCGCCCATGACCCCACGATCTACGCCTGCGTCTCGTCGGTGACCGATCCGACGCAGGCGCCGGCGGGCGACGAGAACTGGTTCCTGCTCGTCAACGTGCCGCCCGGCCCGTTGCCGCAGCCCGAGGCGTACGCCGCGCTGGTGCTGGCCCGCCTGGCCCAGCGGGGCGGGCCCGACCTGCGCGACCGGCTGGCGTTCACCGAGCTGATCACGCCGACCGACCTGCAGTCGCGCTACCGGGCCGAGGGCGGGGCCATCTACGGCACGTCGTCGAACGGACCCCGCGCCGCGTTCGTGCGCCCCGTCAACCGCTCGCCGGTCCCCGGCCTCTACCTCGTCGGCGGTTCCAGCCACCCGGGTGGCGGGCTGCCTCTCGTGGCGACCAGCGGCCGCATCGTGGCCGAGCTGGTGCTGGCGGACCGACCGTGAGGCTCTGGCGCCCGCCGCGCTCGGCGCTCGGGTGGGTGGCGCTCGGGTTGCGTGTCGCGGCGGGAACGGCCGCACTGGTCCGCCTCGCCCGGGCCGCCACCGCGGCGCCGCCGCTGGCGCCGAGCGACGGACCGCACGGGCCCGCCGACATCACCGTCGTGATCCCGGCCCGCGACGAGGCGGCGCGCATCGGGCCGTGCCTGCGCGGCGTCGTCGGCGCGCCCGGGGTGCGCGAGGTGATCGTGGTCGACGACGAATCGACCGACGGGACCGCGGAGGTAGCCGCCGCGCTCGGCGCCAGGGTCGTGCCGGGCCGCCCGTTGCCGCCCGGCTGGGTGGGAAAGCCGTGGGCGTTGCAGCAGGGCCTCGACGCCGCCGCGCCGGGCGGCTGGCTCGTGACCCTCGACGCCGATACCGCACCCGACCCCCGCCTGCCCGCGGCCCTGGTGGCCCGCGCCCTGGCCGACGGCTGGGACCTGCTCACCTGCGGCGCCCGCTTCACGCTCGCGACCACGGGCCAGCGCCTGCTGCACCCGTCGCTGCTGGCCACGCTCGTGTACCGCTTCGGCCCGCCCGGTGCCCGCCGGCGCGCCCGCCCCGCCCGAACCCTGGCCAACGGCCAGTGCACCGTGACCCGCACCGACGCGCTCCGGGCCGCCGGCGGCTTCCTGGGTGCGGCCGGGCACCTGACCGACGACGTGGCCCTGGCCCGGCACCTCGCCGCGGCCGGCTGGCGCGTCGGGTTCGGCGATGCGGGAGACCTGGTGGGTGTGCGCATGCACGAGACGGCCGGCGAGGCGTGGCGGAACTGGGGCCGGTCGTTGCCGATGCCCGACGTCACCTCGCCCGGCTGGCAGGCGGCCGACCTCGCCGTCGTGTGGCTGGCCCAGGCCATGCCGCTCCCGCGCCTGCTCATCGGCCGTGGCGACGCCCTCGACGCCGTGCTGGCCGTGGCCCGGATCGGCACGCACGCCGGCACCGCCCGCGCCTACGAGGCCGGGTCGCGGGTTGGGTGGTGGTGGCTGGCGCCGTTGGCCGACGTGCCGGTGGCGGCCCGACTCACCCAGGCGGCGGTGCGCCCGGAGCGCACCTGGCGGGGCCGTTCCTACGCCGGTTGACGCCGGGCCCGTGTATCGTCGACCCACCCCGACACGAAGGACCGAGTTCGATGGCAATCCGCGCCAAGCTGACGACCGAGGAAGAGCTGAAGGCCGACCGGTCGGCCAAGGCCGGCGACAAGCCCAAGCGTGCGATCTCCGAGGAGGAGAAGGCGAAGCGCAAAGAGCGTGTCGCCGCCGCCAAGGACGCGCTGGCCCGCTCGATCGGCGCCAAGGGCGAGCACGTGGCCCCGGCCCGGGCGTCCCTCAAGCTCTACCTCCAGCGGCTGAACGAGCCGAAGCAGCCGGACGACCCCCAGTTCGAGGCCCTCCTCGAGGCGCCGTTCAAGGCGCCGCCGAAGAAGAAGACGAACGACCGCCGCTTCTGACGGCCTGCGCCGTCACCGGCGCCGACCTTTCTTCGTCGGCCCCGATGCCGACAGGATGACGGATGGATGTCGTCGACGGCACGGGCGCGGACGAAGCGGTACGGGACCGCCTCGACCGCCATGCCGTCGCGCAGTTGCGTCAGGCCATCGTGGCGATGGTCCTCGGCGACGTGGCCGCAGCGGTGCTGCTGCATGACGACCTGCCCGCTCGGTTCCTCGGCTGGTGGCTGGCCGCGGCGGCGCTCGACCTGACGCGTGCGATCGTGCGTCTGTGGATCGACCTCGGTCCCGCCAAGCCGAGGCCGGCGTGGTTGCGATCGACCGGGTGGGATGTGGCGAACTACGCCTCGTTCGGCCTGCTGTGGGGTGGGCTGGTCGTCCTGGCCGGGGTGTGGGGCGAACCCGGTGCGCTCTGGCCGTCACTGGTCGTCGTCATGGCCATCGTGGCCATCGCCGTCGTGGCCAGCGCCGGAGTGCCGTATCGATTCGGGGTGATCGCGGTCCTCGCGCTGGGTCCCGCCGTCGTGGTGCCGTTGGCCAAGCCGGGCTGGCGCGTCATGGGCCTGCTGCTCGGCGTGTTCGCCGGCATCGTGGTGGGGGTGCACCGCACGCTCGACGGCGCGCTGGCCGAAGCCGTGCGCACCGGCGAGGAGAACCGGGTGCTCGCCGCCGAGCTCGGTCGGTTCATCAGCGACCGCGATCCCGACACGGCCCTGCTCAACCGGCGCGGCTTCCAGGCCGCCGTCGAGGCGCTGGCGGGCCGTGCCACGGTCGCCGGCTGCGACGTGACGGTCGCCGTCGCCAACGTGGAACGGCTGGCCGCCGTGAACGAGCTGTTCGACGAACGCACGGGCGACGCGGTGCTGCACGTCTTGGCCGATCGGCTGCGCGCCCGGGCCGACGCCGACGGCGTCGTCGTCGCCCGCCTCGGCGGCGACGAGTTCGCCGTCGCGGCACCGGTCGGGGCCGTCGACCCGACGATCCTGCTCCGCTCGGTGGTGGCCACGCCCGTGGTCGTCGACGCCCGGACGCTGCACATCGACCTGCACGTGGCCGACGCCGTTGGCCCGCCGGCGCGCGCCGCCGAGCTGACAGCGGACGCCACCGCCGAGGTGCAGCGCAGCCGCGCCCAACGTCGCCCCAACCTGCACCGGTCACCCGACCCGCTGGCGTTGCGCCGATCGCTCCTCGACGAGCTGCCGGCCGCCCTCCGCTCCGGTGCGGTCGAGCCGTGGTTCCAGCCGATCGTCACCGCGGGCACCCGGGCCACCCGGGGTTGGGAAGCGTTGGTGCGCTGGCGTCATCCGTCGCTGGGGGTGCTCACGCCCGACCGCTTCCTCCCGCTCGCCGTGATGGCCGGGCACGCCGCCGAGCTGACCGCCGTGGTGCTCGACGGTGCGCTGCGGTTCGTCGCCGCCGAGCTGGCGGCCGACCGACCCGACGTGAAGGTGCACGTCAACGTGAGCCCGTCCGACCTGCGCGGCGTGGGCTTCGCCGAACGCGTCCAATCGCTCCTGCAGGCCAACCACGTGCCGGCCGACGCCCTAGTGCTCGAGATCACGGAGCAGGACATGTTGGCCATCGACCCGCTGGTGACGGACAACGTGGAACGCCTCGACCGGGCGGGCATCGACCTCGCCGTCGACGACTTCGGCACCGGCTTCTCGAGCCTCACGCACCTGCAGCTGCTCCCCGTGAGGCAGCTGAAGATCGACCGCAGCTTCGTCGCTGCGCTCCACGAACGCCGCTCGCTGCGGCTCGTCGAGAGCATGATCGGGCTGGCCCATGGCATGCGGCTCGGGGTGGTGGCCGAAGGCGTCGAGACCGAGGAGCAGGCTGCGGTGCTGACGGCCGCCGGGTGCCCCGAGCTGCAGGGCTACCTGTTCGGTCGACCCGCATCGCCCGCGGCCATCAGCGCGGCTCGCGCGGCAGACCCAGCAGACGCTCCCCGATGATGTTGCGCTGCACCTGACCGGTGCCGCCGCCGATGGTGAGCGCCCTGCTGAACAGGTAACCCCAGTGCCACACGTCGAGGTGCTCCGCCTCTTCGGTCTGCAACCCGAGCATGCCGGCCGCGCCGTCGAGTCGCTTGCGCAGGCTCGTGAGGTCCTGGCCGTGCACGTCGGCCAGCGTCTTGCGGATCGACGCCTGCGGGCCGGGGTCCTTGCCGCCGAGGGCGGCGGTCATGATCTGGTAGCCGAGCAACCGCAGGATGGTGGCGCTCGTGAAGACCTTCGCCGCCTCCTGGCGCAGCAGGGGGTCGGTCAGCGGTGCGTACCGGGTGCGCACCTCGGCGAAGAAGTCGTCGCTCGTCGGGCCCATGCCCCACAGCACGCCGCCCTCGGACAGCGACAGGCGCTCGTTGGCCAGCGTCACGGTGGCGAGCCGCCACCCCTCGCCCTCGGCGCCGACGCGGTTGGCCACCGGTATGCGCACGTCGGTGAAGAACGTCTCGTTGAAGTGGTTGCCGCCTGTCATCTCGATGATCGGGCGGACCTCGATGCCTGGCGTCGCCATCTCCACCACGAAGTAGCTGATGCCCTTGTGCCTCGGCGCGTCGGTGTCGGTGCGGGCCAGCAGGATCCCGTACCGCGAGCGGTTCGCCCACGTCGACCAGATCTTCTGACCGTTCACCACGTAGACGTCGCCGTCGCGCACGGCGACGGTGCGCAGCGCGGCGAGGTCGCTGCCGGCGTCGGGTTCGCTGAACAGCTGGCACCACTCGTCGCGGCCGTCGAGGATGCCGGGCAGCCATCGCTGCTGCTGCTCGGGCGAGCCGCCGGCCAGGATCGTGGGCCCCGCCCAGCCGAGCCCGATCGACGCGCCCGTCGGCGGCACGCCCGCCGCGTGCAGTTCGGCGTCGATGAGCAACTGGTGCTCGGGGTCGGCCCCGAGGCCCCACGGCGCCGGCCAGTGCGGCGCGACGTACCCGGCCTGGGCCAGTTGGGCGCGCGTCGGGTTCGGGTGGTCGCGCAGCCAGGCGCGCACGGCGGCGCGGCGCTGGTCGTCGTCGGGCGGCAGGTCGAAGTCCACGGCGCGCGTCAGGTTACGTGGGAGCCGTGGCCGGCCCGGTGGGCCTGCCAGAAGCGCAGCCCGATCAGCGACATGAGCACGCCGGTCATGGCCACGTGGGCGCGGGGGTCGGCGAACGCCTGCACGACCGGCAGCGAGAAGACGCCGACGCGGGCGGCCGTGGAGAATCGGCGGAGCGCGGCGTAGAGCGCCAGGCAGATGCCGAGGCAGATCAGCAGCTCGATCGGGTTGATGACCACCCAGGCGCCCAGGAACGTGAGCACGCAGCGCCCGCCGCGGAACCCGGCGAACACCGGCCACGCGTGGCCCACCATGGCGGCCAGGCCGGCCGCGTAGGGGATCCACCAGCGGTCGCCGCCTACCTGGTGCTGCACCACCGTGCCGAGCGCGGCGGCGGCGATGCCCTTGACCGCGTCGACGACGAGCACCGGCACGGCGCCGCGGAACCCGAAGCTCGCCATCGAGTTCCAGAAGCCCGGGTTCCGGTCACCGACGGCGCGGATGTCGACGGCGCGTCGGCGCGCCACCAGCACCGCGGTGGGGAACGACCCGAGCAGGTACGCGACGACGACCACGACCGTCACGGCGGGCACGGGGCGCATCACGGGCGCCCACCGCGCGAGCATGCAGCGCAGTGACCGAGCCCGTGGCGTCCTTCCATCTCGTGCGCCAGCATGGCGCACGGGCGCCGCTGGCGCTCGTCCGGCTGGGCCTCGACCGTCGACCGCTGGCGCACGTGCCGGGACTGCGCTTCGTGCGCCTGATGGGAACCGGCCGCGGGCGCACCACGTCGCTGTCGGCCGACCTAGCCCGCACGGCGGCGTTCGCGGTGTGGGATGACGAGTCGGCGCTCGACGACTTCCTGCGCACGTCGCCCGTGGCGGCCCGCTGGCGCCACGCCGCGGAGCACTACTCGGTGCGACTCCGGCTGGTGGGCGGGGGCGGCGTCTGGCGCGGCGTCGAGCCGCTGGCCGCGCTGCCCCGGGTCGAGCCTCCGGCCGGCGGCCAGCTGGCGGTGCTGACGCGCGCCGACGTGCGGGTGCGCTCGTGGCGGCCGTTCCTGGCCGCGGGTGGGCCCGTGAGCGACGCACTGGAACGGGCGCCCGGGCTGTTGGCGGTGGCCGGTGTGGGCGAGGCGCCGCTCGGCCGCCAGGCGACGTTCAGCCTGTGGCGCGACGCGGCGTCGCTGGAGGCGTTCGCCTACGAGGACCCCACCCACGTGGAGGTCGTCCGGCGGACCCGCGCCGAAGGCTGGTACGGCGACGAGTTGTTCGCCCGCTTCGTCCCCGAGACGATCGAGGGCACCTGGGACGGCGTCGACCCGCTGGCCTGACGGTACGGTCCCGCGCGTCGTGGTGCGGGTACCCGGCGCGCGGGGAGCGTCCGCCCGGCGTGGGCGCGGCCGTGGCTACGGTGCAGACGCCGTCGCGACACGCCGAGGGGAGCGTCCCGTGCACAGAGGCCTCCGGCCGGATGGACGACCGCATGGGGCTCCGGAGCCCGCGCCGGGCTCTCTCGGTGAGCTGACGCGGCACCACCCGCTGCTCGCCGCGCTCCGCGCGGAACTGGCTGGCGTCGGGGCGCGGATCGACACGACGGATGCGCTCGTCGATGCGAACGTCGACCCTTCCGTGCTCGAGGCCTTCTTCAGCCTGGTCGCGCGCGAGGCGCGTCCCGAGACCCGTTTCGGGCTGGGTCTCAGCCTGCTGCCGTTCGTGGCGCGCCATCAGATCGGCTGTGAAGCGGCGGCGTTCGTGCTGGCTCGAGGCGCGATGGCGGACTACGAGCGCGGGTTCGTGGGGATGCGGCTGGCCCGACTGGCCGGCCCGTCGCTGGTGCCCTGGTGCCATTGGCTGCTCGTCACCGTGGTGCGCAACGACACGGCCTACCAGACGTTCCTCTCCGTTCATGGGCCGAGCGTCGTGCGCGACCACCTCGACGCCATGACCGAGTACCTGCTCGTTCCCGACCGCGGACCCGCCGGCTACAACATCGATGCCTTCGCCTGCGTGCTCGGGTCGGTGCCCGATCCTCGGCCGTTCCTGCTTCGCTGGTTCGACTGGATCAATGACGGCCGCTTCGATCGGGCGAGCGGTCCTGGCTCCGAGCACGTCGGTCTCGTCTACGCGATCCTCGACAGTTACGCAGGCGAAGCCTGGGTGCCGCTCGTGGCGGAGGCGATCGAGACCCAGATCCACGTCCGGCTCTTGGCGAGCGACCCCGCCAAGATCCGGGAGGGACTGCATCAGCTCGCCGTGATGTGCAACCGGGAGTACGGCGGTATCGGGAGGGTCCTACACCGGACCGTTCCCGCGGTCCGGCGCCTCCCGCCGGCGGAAGCGCGGGTCTGGCCCGCTCTCGTCGCCCTGCTCGAGGCGACCTGGGCGTACGTGACCACCGGTTCCGCAGCGTGGTCGGCCGAGGCATCCGCCCGGCGCGACCGGTTGCTGGCCATCGATGTCGACGCCGTAGCGACCGCCGGGCCGTGGATCCGCTGACGCCTCGAACGTTCAGGCCAGGGCCGGCGCGTCGTCGAAGGCCACCACGTCCTCGACGGCGGCCATCACCCGGAGCACGCCCAGGTCGTCGAGCTGGCGGCCGATCACCTGCAGGCCGATGGGTACGCCTTTCGACGAGCGACCCACGCACACCGACCCGCCCGGGTTGCGGCTCAGGTTGAGGAACGGCGTGTACTGCACCCACGCCAGCGTCGCCTCGCCCGCCACCTCGCCGAGCGCTTCGCCGACGAGCGGCGGGTGACCGGCCACCGTGGGGCACAGCAGGTACGGCGCCGTGCCGCCGAGCACCTCCTCGAGCCGGCGGGCCAGGTCCCAGACGGCGTCGACCGCGCGGGCGTACTCGACGCCGGTGACCTTGGCGCCCGCGGCGATCTGGGGTTGCAGGCTCTCGCTGATCCGGTCCCAGTCGGGCGTGCCCATCAGGTGACCCTGCGCCTTGAACCGGGCGGTGATCCACAGCGTGACCCACGGTCCGACGGGGTCGCCGTCGAACACCCGGTCGAGGCGCACCACTTCGGTGCCGAACGCCTCGAGCGCGGCGACCGCCTGCTCGCAGGCGACGTCGACCTCGGGGTCGTTCGAGCCGAAGCCGAGCGTGGGTGACCACACGACCTTGGCCGGTGGCCGGCCGTCGACGGCGTCCCGCCACGGCGCGGCGGGTGCGTCGTGGGCGAACGGGTCGCCCGGGTGGGCGCCGACGACGGCGTCGAGCACGTAGGCCGCGTCGCGGGCGGTCCGCGTCATCGGCCCCACCACCGTGAGGATGCCCGAGCCGGGCGCGGTCGGGTTGGCGACGGGAACGCGGCCCTGCGAGGTCTTGATGCCCGACAGGCCGCACACCGACGAGGGCAGGCGGATCGAGCCGCCCCCGTCCGAGCCGGTGGCCAGCGGCACGATGCCGGCGGCCACCGCGGCGGCCGAGCCGCCCGACGACCCGGCGCAAGTCCGGTCGAGCTGCCACGGGTTGTGCGTGGCCCCGAACACCGGGTTGTCGGTCATCCCCTTGTGGCCGTGCTCGGGCGTGTTCGTCTTGCCCAGCACCACGCAGCCGGCGGCGCGCAGGCGGGCCACCAGCACCGAATCGCGCGTGGCGACCGGGTCGCCGGCCCGCAGCGCCGACCCGTAGGTGGTGCGGAACCCGTTGGCGTCCTCCAGGTCCTTCACCCCGATCGGTATGCCGGCCAGCGGGCCGACATCGTGCCCGGCGGCGATCCGCTCGTCGATGGCGGCGGCCTCGGCGCGGGCCCGGTCGCCGTCGACCGCCACGAACGACCGCACGGTCGGGTCGACGGCGCCGAGCCGGGCGAGCGCCCGATCGGTGAGGTCCCGGGCCGAGGTGCGCCGCGCCCGTACGTCGGCCGCCAGCCCTTCGACCGTGTCGGTCCAGAACCCGTCGCTCATCGCCCCACCCGTCCCGTTCAGAACCGGTGGGTCTGCTCCCAGCCGCCCCCGCCGGAGAGCACCCACCGGTAACCGGTGCCCTGGGCGTCGATGGGGTAGCCGAACTCGGCGGCGGCCGCAGGCCCGAGCGGACACTCGGTGGCGAGCCATCGCCCCCGCTCGCGCACCCACCAGCACTGGCCGGTGAGGCGCAGCGGCTCGTCACCGAGCACGAGCACGACGCTGGCGGCGGCCAGGTTGGTGTCGACGATCACGAGGTCGACCTCGACCACGGAGATGCCGTTGCGGTGGTCGATGATCGGCTGGAGGGCACCGGTGCCTCGCCGCTGCCACCAGTGCCGACGTTCACCGACCCGCTCGCCGACGACCTCGAGCCGCGCCTGGAGCTCGCGGATCCGGTCCTCGAGCAGGCGGTGCCGCCACTCCTCGAACGAGATGCGGGCCCGGCTGCTCTCGGCCAACCCGTCGTAGGTGGCGCCGACGAGAGCGTCGTCGTCGAGGACGAGGGGGGAGCAGACGGCCTCGTGGTACGCCACGACGGCCTCCCGGGCTTCGAGCGCGACGGCGTACGCCGAGGCCGGAAGCCGTGTGGTCGACGAACTGGACGTGTGCACCCCCGGCCTCCCCTCGACCATCGTGGTGACAGTCTTGCCCGGTCAGCCCCCCATTCCGCAACAGAGCGTGAGGAAAATCCCGATCAGGACGCGGTGTGCGCGTGGCCGTCGGTGGCGCGCCGGCGTCGCTGGGTGCCGGGAACGACCGGCGCCAGCATCCCGAACGGCTCGCCGCCGGTGCGGTGGTGCACGGCGTGAGCCCTGGCCAGGGCGTCGAGCGCGGCGTAGCGGCCGGTGCCCACGGGCAGGCGCCGGTGGATGTAGCCGTCGTGCACGAGGGCGTACGCGGCGCCGTAGGCGGTGACCCCGATGGCCACGGGAACGAGCCAGCCCCAGCCGTCGACGTTGAAGCCGACGGCCATCCCGGCGCCCACCACCGTGGCGAAGGCCACCGGGAACAGGTCGTTCGCTTCGAACCGACCCTGCCGCGGCGCGTGGTGGCTGCGGTGCAGGACCCACCCGGGCCCGTGCATCACGAACCGGTGCGCGGCCCAGGTGACGGGCTCCATGACCACGAAGGCCACGGCCGCGAGCACCAGCGCCTTGATCACGACGTGCAGCGTACCGGCGCAGGGGCCCGAGCCTCGGAGCGTGCCCGGGTCAGCGTCGAAACGCAGGGAGTGGTCTGCGGATCACCGCGAGGTCGCCGCCCTGCGGGCCTCGTCGGCGGGTGTCGGCTCGGCCACGTGGTAGAGCCGTTGGGCGTTGGACCACAGGATCTTGCGGCGTGTCTCGTCGTCGCTGTCGCCGAGGCCGCTGGCGATCCGCTCGTGCACCTCGTCGCCGTAGAGCGACGTCGGGTGCGGGAAGTCGGTCTCGAACATGATGCGGTCGGCGCCGACCTTGTCGATCAGCCGACGCGGGGCCACCTGCTCGAACCAGTAGCAGGCGTACACGTTGGTCGTGAAGTACTCCGACGGCAGCCGGTCGAACTCGGGGTGCTCCTCGAACACGCGGTTGCCCTGGAACTGGTAGTCGAGCGCCTCGAGCGCGAAGGGGATCCAGCCGATGCCCGATTCGACCGAGACGAACTGGATCTCGGGGAAGCGCACGAAGATGCCGGACAGCAGCAGCTCCGACAGCTGCATCCCGTTCTTCAGGAAGATGTCGACCGAGCCCGACGTGAACGACGCCATGCGCCCGTACGTCGCCACCTTCTCGCGGCCGAGGCCGGACTCCATGTTGCCGGAGCCGATGTGGAAGCTCACGGGCAGCTCGAGCTCGACCGCCGCCTCCCACAGCGGGTCCCAGTGCCGGTTCCCCATGAACGGCTGGCCGAACGCCTGGGGTTCGCCGGTGAACAGGATCCCTCGGTGACCCATGGCGGCGCAGCGGCGCACCTCGCGCACGGCGGCGTCGATGTCCCAGAACGGCGTCGACGTGACGGGCAGCAGCCGGCGCGGATCGGCCGACGCCCACTCGGTCTGCCAGTCGTTGTACGCCTCGACGCACGCCAGCATCAGCTCGGGGTCCTTCAGCTTGAGGAACTCCTGGTTCCCGAAGCCGGCGACGTTCGGGTACATCACCATGGCCCAGATGCCCAGGTCGTCCATGTACTGCAGGCGGGCGTTCGCGTCGTAGGCCCCCGGGTGCATGTCGTCGAACGTGGCGGGCCAGTTGGCCATGTCGCCGCGGCCCGCGGTGGCAGTTAGGCCGATGATCGACAGCCGCGTGCCGTTGAGGAACCAGCACTGCCGGCCCTTCTCGTCGACGTCGACGTACGGCACGCGATCTCGTAGGTGCGCCGGCACGCGGTCGACCCACACGCCGGGCGTCTCGGTGACGTGGGTGTCCACGTCGATGATCGAATACGCGCTCACGGCGTACCCCCTTGTCTTCCCCGGCCGTCAGCGTAGTTGCGGGGAGAGCCCGGGGTTTCCGTCAGGCCTGCAACAGGACGAGCGCCTCGGCCATCGTGTCGGCCTCGACCACGCCGGGCTCGTCGGCGACCGCCTCGAGCCACGGCGGCCGCACCCGGGCGGTCACCACCAGCGGGTTGCGGAGCTCCGACACCTGGAGCACGAGCCGGGCGAACGACGTGGCGTAGTCGGCGGGGCGCACGTCGCGCGACAGCTCCGCCAGCGCCCACGGATCGGGGGCGGTGTGGGGCCCGTCGGCGAGGCGCAGCACCGAGCCGAACACCGGGTTCGGCCCGCCGCCGTTGAGGCCCGGGCCGTCGGCCAGCACCGCGCCGCGCACGAGCTTGGGCCGGGCGCCGGCGATGAGGAGCGCCACGTACGCGCCCAGCCCGCGGCCGACCACGGCGCACGGGCCGAGGTGGGCGATGGCGGTGTCGGCGTCGCCCATGAGCACCTCGGCCGAGTAGCCGCCGCCCGGCGGCACGGTCGACGCGCCGTGCCCGGTGAAGTCGAGACCGTGGACGGCGCCCGGCCAGGTGGCCGCCCATGCGGGCATGGCGTCCGGTGTGCGCTCGCCGAGACCGTGGAGGAGCAGCAGGGGAGGTGCACCGTCGGCCAGCGGGCCGCGCAGCTCGTGCAGCGCCAGGTCGATGACGTTGTGGCGGAGCATCACGGGGGTCATGCCAGGAACTCGAGGATCAGGTCGGCGACGTGGCTGGCCCGTTCGATGTGGACGAAGTGGCCGGTGTCGTCGAGCGTCTCGAGCCGGGCGCCTTCGGGTAGGTAGCCGGCGACGTCCTGCGGGCGCGTGCCCCAACCCATCGGCTCGATCTCGAGGCCGAGCACCCCCAGGAACGGCATGCCCAGGCCGGGCATGCGCAGCATGCTCCACTCGGGTCGCCACGGGCCGAAGCCGCCGAACCGCATCGACGGGTCGAGCTTCCAGCGCCAGCCGTCGGACGTCTCGTAGGCGCCGATCGACGCCAGGTACACGAGCCACTCGATGGGCAGCCGCGGGTTGAGCTTGCCGCGCCGCTCGGCCAGGTCGGCCAGGGTGCCGGGCTTGCGCTCGGCGGTCGACGCCTTGCGCCGGTGGTCGAGCCACCCCTCCAGGTCGGTGGCCAGCAGGCGGCTGCGCTCGTGGTCGGCCACGTCGGGTCGGGCGTGCTTGGACGGCAGCCCGTCGAGGTTCACCAGGTGGCTGATGCGGTGGGGCATGCCGTCGGCCAGCTGCATCAGCAGGCTGCCGCCTTTCGAGTGGCCGATGGCGGGGGCGGCGTCGGTCGTGACGGTGTCCATCACGGCCACGGCGTCGCGGATGTCGGCGTCGAAGGAGTAGAGCGCGGCGCGCCCCGAGTCGCCGTGGCCGCGCTGGTCCCACGCGACGACCCGCCATCCCTCGGCGGCGAGGCGGGGGGCGATGAGGTCCCAGGTGGCGGCGAAGTCGAGGCCGCCGTGGACGCAGAAGACCGGCCGGCCGTCGGGATCACCCCACTCGTAGGTGGCGATGTCGAGGCCGCCGACGTCGACCGTGCGTCGGCGCGCCGGTCGTTCGGCGCCGGGGTAGGTGACCGTGGCGGGCATGGGGTCGAGGATAGGGCCGCGGCCGGCCGGACGGCCTGCCCGCTCTGGCAGGGTGCGTGCCCACTACGCTCGACGACGGCCGAGCAGAGGAGCCGAGGTTGCGGCAGAGGGCGCCCCGCCGGGGCCGACGGGTGTGGAGCGGATGGCGCGGGCCGGCGACGGCTGCGCTTGTCGCGGTCGCCCTGTCGGCCTGCGCCGGTAACGCCAAGGTGACCGACGACGCCACGCCGCCCGACTCCGCGTCGGCGACGACCGCCTCGCCGGGTGCGACGACCACGGTGCTCGTCCCGTTGCCGCTCGAGGTGCCGATGTACACGGTCGTGCAGGGCGACACGGTGGGCAAGATCGCCGGCAAGCTCGGAGTCGACGCCCAGTCGATCATCGACGCCAACGGCCTGGCCAACGCCAACAAGATCCGGATCGGCGAGAAGCTGCGCATCCCGGCCGGCGGGAAGGCGGCCGACGGCACGGTCGTCGGCATCGCCCCGCCGTCAACGGCCCCAGCGGCCGGCGCCAAGACGGCGACGACCAAGAACCCCTAGCGCGACCCCGACAACTCCCTAGTTCTCCTCGACGAGCGGGCGGAGCTGCTCGACGAGGCGGGTCAGCTCGGCCACCTGCGTCTCGAGCGCGGCGACGCGTTCCTCGAGCGGGCCGACGCGGTCCGCGCGAGGTGACGCGGCCGCACCCGCCGCCGCCTCGGCCGCGAACGTCTCGACGTCGACCGCGCCCGACAGCAGGTGGGTGTAGCGGATGTCCTTCTGACCGGGCTGCCGCGGCAACTTCACGACGAGCGGGTCGTCTCGCGACGCCAGCGAGTCGAGCGCGCCCTCGGCCGCGGCGAGGTCGTCGAACGCGAACAGCCGCTCGGTGCGGCCCTTCACCTCGCCGACGGTCTGCGGGCCCCGCAGCGCCAGCACGCACAGCGCGGCCTGCTCACCGGGCGACAGGTGGAGCGCGCCGTCGGCCACGTGACGGTGCTTGGCGGCCCGGTTCGACTGGCTGTAGACGATGCGGGTCAGCTCGGCCTCGCGCAGCGAGGCCAGCGCGCGGGTCACGTCGCCCTCGGAGTACGCCGTGACCGGGGAGCGGTTCGACGTCTGGTTGCAGGCGGAGACGAGCGCGTTCACGGTGAGCGGGTAGGCGTCGGGCGTCGTCACCTCCTTCTCCATCAGGCACCCGAGCACGCGGACCTCCTCGGCGGTCAGCTCGAGCACGTCACGTCCTCCGCAGGGTCAGCAGGTAGCGCTCGATGGTGGGGCGCAGCGAAGCGAACGCCGCCTCGGTGGCGGTGAACGTGGCGAGCACCGCCCGGTCGTCGCCCACGTCGACGACGGCGAGGAAGTGGAGCGGAAGCGTGGCCCCGGACAGCTTCCCCGAGTACTCGATCACGCCGAGCTTGCGACCGCCGACGTCGACCACCGACGAGGAGTTCACCGTCAAGCCCTCGAGCTGCTTCAGGCTGGCCTCGAGGTAGTCGTCGAGGCTCGCCCCCTTGGCCTCCTGCGTGAGGACGTTGACGTTGGCGGCGAACCCGTCGACCGACGGCGCCGCCTGCCAGACCTCGACGCCCTTCTGGGGCGAGGCGCCCGGCTGCTCCGACCAGTCGGGATCGACGACGATCGTGTACGTCCCGTCGGGATCGGTGAACGTCGTGCCGGGCAGGGCCGTGGTGGTGGGGCCGCTCGCCGTCGCCGCGGGCGAGGTCGTGGCGATCGTCGTCTTCGTCGACGAGCCACCGCAGGCGGCGAGGGCGACGACGAGCGCGGCACAGGCGATGGCGCGGCGGGCCGCGCTCACTCGGGCAGCTTCACGAGGCACAGTTCGTTCCCTTCGGGGTCGCCCATGACGCGCACGACGACGCCGTCCTGGCGGTTCTCCTGCAGCAACGTCCCACCGAGCGCCTCGACGGCGGCCTGGGCGCGGTCGAGGTCGGTCACCTGCAGGTCGAGATGGACGCGGTTCTTGCCCTGCTTCGCCTCGGGCACGCCCTGGAACGCCAGACCCGGATGCCCGTCGCCCGTGGGCGCCAGCATCACGTACTGGTTCCACCGGTACTGGACGGGCACCCCCAGCGCCGCCGACCAGAACGCGGCCACCAGCTCCGGTTCGCGACAGTCGATCACGAGGTGGGCGAGACGCCCGACGGGTTCGGTCATCCACGGCACGCTACCGGTCGCTCGGCCGCCAGCGCCCGGCCTCAGTCGGCCGTGGCGACCTCGATGCGGTGCTGCGGCCAGTCGCGGGCGGCGCGCAGGGCCTTCTCGGACTTGGTCAGCAGCTCGCCGGCGTTGAAGGCGTGGGCGGGGTAGCAGGCCACACCGGCCCGCTGGACGTGGTCCGGCGCGGCGGTGCCCATGGCGCGGCGCAGGCGCTCGGCCGTGAGGATGGCGCCCTCTTCCGGCGTGTCCTCGAGGATGATGGCGAAGCGGCCGTCGTCCATGCGGCACGCCGTGTCGGAGTCGCGCAGCGTGGCCCGCACCGCGTTCGACACGGCCACCGGGTCGGCCATCGCGTCGGTGCTGCCGGCGCGGGACACCGACAGCTGGATGATCGCGACGGGACGGAGGTGGCGGCGGGCGGCGGCCACGCGGGAGTCGACGGCCACGGCGAAGTAGTGCTCGTTGAACAGGCCGGTGACGGGGTCGTGGATGCCGCCGGCCGGACCGCGGCCGCGATCGGGCAACTCGGACGACGTGATCGAAGGAACGGCGACCGGGGCCGCGGCGACGCTCGGTGCCCGGGCGGAAACCGGCACGCTCGGGCGAACGGGCGTCGTCGGCCCGGCGGAGAACAGCTCCCGGGCACCGAACGACCCGGCCACCAGGCCGACGATGCCGGCGACGAGCGCCAGCGCGCTGCCCTTCACCGCACCGCCGATGCCGAGGATCGCCGAGGCCACGCCGAACAGGAGTGGGGCGAGGGTGGCGGGGCTGGCGATGCGGTGACTCATGGGCGTGGTCAGTTCCCCGACCGGTGGCCGGCGGTGAGGTCGGCGATGTCGTTCATTATGTGTGCGAGCCGGAAGTCCTTGGGCGTGTACACCGCGGCGATGCCGGCGGCGACCAGGCGGGGACGGTCGTCCTCGGGGATGATGCCACCGACGATCACGGGGGCGTCGCAGCCGACGGCGCGCAGCTCGGCCAGGACGTCGGGGACCAACGCCAGGTGGCTGCCCGACAGGATCGACAGGCCGACCACGTCGGGGTCCTCGTCGCGCGCCGACGCGGCGATCTGGGCCGGTGTGAGACGGATCCCCGAGTAGACGACTTCCATCCCAGCGTTCCGTGCGGCCACGGCGATCTGTTCGGCACCGTTGGAGTGCCCATCAAGGCCGGGTTTGGCAAGAAGGACTCTCGGCGGACCGCCTGCCATCTTCTTGACCCGTTCGGCCACCTCGCGCAGCTCGACCGCGGCAACGGTGGCGCCGGCCGCCCCGCCCACGCCGGTGGGCCCCCGGTACTCGCCGAACGTCTCGCGCAGGGCGTCGGCCCACTCGCCCGTGGTGCCGCCGACGCGCGCCAGCTCGATGGTGGCGGGCATCACGTTGGCGCCCGACACGGCGGCGTGGCGCAGGTCGTCGAGGGCTCGGGCCACCGCGCCGGCGTCGCGGGCCGCACGCCAGGCCTCGACGTCGGCCACCATCTCGGCGCCCACCGCGGGATCGACCGTGAGGATGTTGCCCGACCCGCCGAGCGGGGACGGCTCGGTCTCGGTGAAGCGGTTGACGCCGACGACGGTCTGGTCACCCGATTCGATCCGGGCGGTGCGGGCGGCCATGGAGCGCACGAGCCGCGCCTTCAGCTCCTCGATGGCGCCGAAGGCGCCACCCATGGCCAGCACCTCGTCGAGCTCGGCCTGGGCCGCCTCGACCAGCTCGGCCGTCCGGCCCTCGATCACCTTCGAGCCGTCGAAGATGTCGCCGTACTCCAGCAGGTCGCTCTCGAACGCCAGCACCTGCTGCATGCGCAGCGACCACTGCTGGTCCCACGGGCGGGGCAGGCCGAGCGCCTCGTTCCACGCCGGCAGCTGCACCGAACGGGCCCGGGCCTTCTTCGACAACGTCACGCCCAGCATCTCGAGCACGATGCGCTGGATGTTGTTCTCGGGCTGGGCCTCGGTGAGGCCGAGCGAGTTGACCTGCACGCCGTAGCGGAAGCGGCGCGCCTTCGGGTCGGTGACGCCGTAGCGCTCGAGCCCGATGCGGTCCCACAACTGGGTGAAGGCCCGCATCTTGCAGGTCTCCTCCACGAAGCGCATGCCGGCGTTCACGAAGAAGCTGATCGACCCGAACACGGCGCCGAACCGCTCGGGTGGCACCTGGCCCGAGTCGCGCACGGCGTCGAGCACGCCGACGGCGGTGGCCAGCGCGTAGGCCAGCTCCTGCACGGGGGTGGCCCCCGCCTCCTGCAGGTGGTAGCTGCACACGTTCATGGGGTTCCACGCCGGGGCGTGCTCGGCACACCAGGCGATCATGTCGACGATCAGCCGGCGGCTCGGCTCGGGCGGGAAGATGTACGTGCCGCGCGACAGGTACTCCTTCACGATGTCGTTCTGGGTGGTGCCGCGCAGCTCGGTGGTCGGCACGCCCTGCTCGGTGGCGTTGGCCACGTACAGGCCGAGCATCCACGCCGCCGTGGCGTTGATCGTCATCGACGTGTTCATCCGGCCCGGCGGGATGCCGTCGAGCAGGGTGCGCCTGTGGCCCGGGTGGGCGACGGGAACGCCGGTCTTGCCCACCTCGCCCCGGGCCAGGACGTGATCGGGGTCGTACCCGCACTGGGTCGGCAGGTCGAACGCGATCGACAGCCCCGTCTGACCCTTGGTCAGGTTCGTCCGGTACAGCTCGTTCGAGGCCCGGGCGGTGGAGTGGCCCGAGTAGGTGCGCATGAGCCACGGCTCGTCAGGGCGAGACGCGGTCGATTCGGGCGAGGGACCGGCCATGGGCGGAGTCTAGGAGCCGACGCCGTCGTGGCGACCCGTCTGGGCATCGTCCGGCCAGCGGGCCTCCCGCCGCAGTGCCGCGACCAGGCGCGCCAGGTAGTCGTCCTGGGGGACGGCGATGGCACCGAGCGTGGCCAGGTGCGGGGTCAGCCACTGGACGTCGAGGAGGTCGTACCCGCCTGCTCGCAGCCGGTCGACCAGCGCGACGAGCGCCACCTTGGACGCGTCGGTGGCCCGGTGGAACATCGACTCGCCGGCGAACAGCCCACCGATCGCCACCCCGTACAGGCCGCCCTGCAGCTCGCCGTCGCCCCACACCTCCACGCTGTGGGCCCAGCCCAGCTCGTGCAGACGGGTGTAGGCGGCGACGATCGTGTCGTCGATCCAGCCGTGGGGCCGGCGGGGGTCGGCACAGGCCCGCATCACCTCGGCGAAGCAGGTGTCGACGCGGACCTCGAAGCGGCGACAGCTCTGGCGCAACGAGCGCGACACCCGCAGCCCGTCGAGTGGGATGATGCCGCGCTCGGCGGGCGAGAACCAGCCGATCACCACCTGGCGTCGGCGCCGCCCGATCGGCATGGGGAACAGACCGGCCCGGTAGGCAGCGAGCAGCGTCCCTGGTTCGAGGTCGGCGCCCACGCAGACGATGTCGTGCTCGTCGCGGCCGCGGGGGTCGGGGAACCCCCAGGGGGTCGGCGGCGGGTCCACCGGCGGCACGTGCACGGCCCCAGTGTGCCCGCCCCGCCCGCCGGGGGCCGTCCAGTGGGGCGGCGAGGCCGGCCTTCGCTACCGTTCCCGCCTCATGGAAACCTCGCCGCTCGCCACGTTCGCCCCCGACCTCTTCGCCGGCCGGGTCGTGCTCGTGACCGGCGGCGGGCGCGGCATCGGGAGGCGCACGGCGCTGGCGTTCGCCCGGCTCGGCGCCGACGTCGCCATCGCCGCCCGCAACGCCGAGAACCTCGAGCGGACCCGGGCCGACATCGAGGCGCTCGGCCGCCGTTGCGTGTCGACCGTGACCGACATCCGCAACACCGAGCAGGTGGAAGCGATGGTGGCGGCCACCGTCGGTGGCCTCGGCAAGCTCGACGTGCTGATCAACAACGCCGGTGGGCAGTTCCCGGCCAAGCCGTCGGAGATCTCCGATCGGGGCTTCCGGGCCATCGTCGACCTGAACCTGCACGGCACGTGGAACGTGTGCAGCCGGACGGTGCCTCACCTGATCGCCAACGGCTACGGGTCGATCGTCAACGTGGTGCACAACCAGGTGTTCGGGCGGGGGGCGCCGCTGTTCATCCACTCGGGCGCCGCTCGTGCCGGCGTCGTGAACCTGACCCACACGATGGCGCTGTACCTGGCCCGCAAGGGCATCACCGTGAACGCGCTGGCGCCCGGGCCGGTCGACACCGAGGGCTTCAACGAGGACGAGGTGGCCAACATCGCCGCGGACACCGAGGCCTACGTGGCCCAGGTCGTGCGCGACACCCCGATCGGTCGGCTCCAGTCGGCCGACGAGGTGGCCAGCCACATCCTGTTCCTCTGCTCACCGGCGGCCCGCTCGATCACCGGTCAGCTCCTGACCGCCGACGGCGGCCACGCCATGGGCAACCAGACCGCGGTGTACGGACCCGACATCGAGTGGTGACGGCCGCAGGTGTCACTCCACGTCGCCGCCGGCGGCCGGCGCTGCCGATGCGTCGCCGGTGACCGATGACATGGAGCACGTCACCTCATGTTCACGTGAGCCGGGTCGGTTCGTTCACCGGTCCTGGGTACCGTCGAACGCATGCCGACGAGCGCCACCTTCGAACGGGTCATCACGCTGGAAGCCGTCCACAACTTCCGTGACATGGGTGACTACCCGACGCACGACGGTCGCCGCACCCGGCCCCAGCGCCTGTTCCGCGCCGACGGGCTGTACCGCCTCACGCCGGCCGATCTCGACGTGCTGCGCCCGCTCGGGCTGCACACGGTCATCGACCTGCGCACCATCGGCGAGATCGACGATCGCGGCGCGTTCCCCGTGGCGGCGTACCCGCTGGGCTGGCACCACCTACCGGTCGTCGACGTGACCTGGGGCGGCGTCGAGATCGCCGACCGCACGCCGGCCGAGTTCCTCTACGACCAGTACACCGACATGCTCGAGTACGGCGAGCCACTGTTCGCCGCCGCGCTGCAGACCCTCGCCCTGCCGGGCGCCCTGCCCGCGGTGTTCCACTGCGCCGCCGGCAAGGACCGCACGGGCCTGTTGGCCGCCCTCGTGCTCGGCCTGCTCGGCGTGCCCGACGAGGTGATCGTCGAGGACTACGCCCTCACGCGGGCCGGCATGGAGCGCATGCGGGCGTGGGCCGAGCACTCGAGCCCCGAGCTGTACGCGGCGTGGCTGACGATGCCCGCCGCCCACGCCGCCGCCGAGCCCGAGGCCATGGCCCGGCTGCTGGCCGACCTGCACGCCACCCACGGCACGATCCGCGACTACGTCCGCACGCTCGGCGTGCCGGTCGCCGCGCTCGAGGCGCTCGAGGACGAGCTCCTCGTCTGACCAGGGTGCGGCCTTCTAGCCCACCCGCCCGCCCGCCCGGCGCCGTCCCGGCCCGTCCCGTCCGGCCCGACCGCGGCGCATCGAATGCGACCGACCCCGGGCCGGTGACGGGCGGGTCGCTTCTGATGCGCGGGACCGGCGCCGCTACGGTGCGGCGATGGCTGGTTCCGTCGTCCTGCTCGGTGCCGATCCCTTCGCCGGAACGCCGGCGGCGCTCGTGGAGGTGCTGGCCGGGAGGTCGGTGCTCGTGCTGCCCATCGCGGCGGCCTTCACCCATCCGCGGCGGGCCGGCGACGCCACGGCCGACTGGCTGCGGGCCCAGGGCCTGACCGCCGAGGTGGCCATGGTGCTGAACCGACGTGACGCCTCGGACCCGGTCGTCGTGGCCCAGGCGGCCGCCGCCGGCGCCTACCTGCTGACCGACGGCACGGCCATGCACGCGCGAAGCGTGCTGAAGGAGACCCCGCTGTGGGAGGCCATGTGCGTGGCCCACGGCGCCGGCGCTCCGCTGGTCGGTGCGGGCGGCGGGGCGGTGGTGCTGTGCGACCCCATGGTCGACGAGCGCGGCGGCGGGCTCACGCTCGGGCTCGGGCTCCTCAGCCGGATGGCCGTGCTGGCCGGCCACGCCGGGTGGCCGACCCACATGGTGCGGCGCATCCGGGAGCTGGCCGGCTCGGAGACGCCGGTGGCCACGGTGGCGTCCGACGCCGCGCTCGTGCTCGACGCCGGGGCTTGGACGGCCCACGGGTCGGTCGAGGTGCACCTGGGCGGCCAGCCGGTGGGGCTCGACGCCCTCAGCTCTCGGTGATCGCCACCGAGGTGATGACGACCGGCTCCTTGGTCGGCACCCCGCTGGTGGCGGCCGGGTCGGCCGCCGCCTCCAACGCCTTCAGTGTCGAGTCGGCCCCGTCGGTGACGGTGCCGAACAGGTTGTAGTTGCCCTGGGAGGCGGTGTACGGGCCGAACAGCGTGAAGAACTGGCTGCCGTTGGTGTCCTTGCCGGCGTTGGCCATGGCCACCTGGCCGGCGACGAACTTGTTGGAGGTCGGCTGGTTCTCGTCGGCGAAGTTGTACCCGGGGTACTTGCCGCCGTCGCCGCTGCCGGTACCCGACGGGTCACCGCACTGGGCCATGAAGCCCGTGATGATCCGGTGGCACAACGTGTTGTCGAAGTAGTGGTAGCGGGCCAGCACCACGAAGTTGTTGACGGTCTTCGGGGCGTTCTTGGCGTCGAGGGCGATGGTGTACGGGCCCTTGTTGGTGACGACGACGGCCGTGTACGTCTTGGTGGCGTCGATGCACGTCGGCGGTTCCTTGGCGAACACCACGGTCCGGGGCGACGAGCCGTCGGCCGCGGGGCAAGGGGTGTCGGCCGTGAGCGTCGCGCCGGGCACGGTGACCGGCAGGGCCGCGGTCGTCGTCGCCCCCGCCACCGTGGTCGGGACGACGGCGGCGTCCTTCTTGCCGTTGCCGCCGGTCAGGACGGCGATCAGGATCACCGCCAGGACGGCGAGCACGAGGCCCACGCCCCACTTGGTCACGTTGCGCTTCCGCTTGGTCTTGGTGACCTGACGGGCCATCTCCTCGAGACGGAGCTGACGGTTGGCCTTCTGGCGTTCACGCTTGGCGGTACCCACGGAGGCGAGAGGCTATCCAGTGGCAGGCCCCAGTGGGCAGTCGGTACGATCGACCCCCCGTGGCCCTGATCGTTCAGAAGTACGGCGGCACGAGCGTGGCCGACGCCGACCGCATGCGTTCCGTGGCCGAGCACGTGGCGTTCACGCGCAGCCAGGGTCACGATGTGGTGGTCGTGGTGTCGGCCATGGGCAAGACCACCGACAACCTGATCTCCCTGGCCAACGACGTCTCGAAGACCCAGCCGGGTCGCGAGCTCGACATGCTGCTCACCACCGGCGAGCGCATCTCGATGGCGCTGCTGTGCATGGCGCTGGCCGACCTGGGCCAGCCGGCCGTGAGCTTCACGGGCTCCCAGGTGGGGATCATCACCGACACGGTCCACGGCAAGGCCAAGATCCTCGAGGTCAAGGGTGACCGGGTCCGCGAGGCGCTGGCCGAGGGCAAGGTCGCCGTGGTCGCCGGGTTCCAGGGCGTGTCGACCGCCAAGGAGATCACCACGCTCGGACGCGGCGGGTCCGACACGACGGCGGTGGCGCTCGCCGCCGCGCTGGGCGCCGACTCGTGCGAGATCTACACCGACGTCACCGGCGTCTTCTCGGCCGATCCCCGGCTGGTGCCCCAGGCCCGCAAGCTGATGCACGTCAGCTTCGAAGAGATGCTCGAGATGGCCGCTGCGGGCGGGCGCGTGCTCGCCCTGCGCTCGGCCGAGTTCGCCCGCAACCACAACGTCGCGCTCCACGTCCGCTCCAGCTTCACGTGGGAGCAGGGGACGTGGGTCACCGCAGAGGAGCCGTCCGTGGAAGATCCGATCATCTCCGCCGTCACGCACGACGTGTCGGAGGCCAAGGTCACCGTGTTCGGCGTGCCCGACCGGCCCGGTGTGTCGGCCGCGCTGTTCGAGCCGCTGGCCGAGGCGAACATCAACGTCGACATGATCGTGCAGAACACGTCGAAGGCGGGCTTCACCGACATCTCGTTCACGGTGCCGAAGGCCGACATGGCCGTGGCCGAGAAGATCGTGGCCGACGTCGCCGCCCGCATCGGCGCCGCCGGGGTCACGCACGACGACTCGATCGCCAAGGTCAGCCTGGTAGGCGCCGGCATGAAGACGAGCCCCGGCATCGCCGCCAAGATGTTCCGGGTCCTGGCCGAGCACGGCGTGAACATCGAGATGATCTCCACGTCGACGATCCGCATCTCGTGCGTGATCCCGAAGGCCGACCTGGAGACGGCGGCCCGGGGCCTGCACACGGCGTTCGGGCTCGACTCGGGCCAGGCCTACTCGGCGCCCCTGCCCGAGCGGAAGTAGCTCACGCCCGACGGCGCGGCCGCCCGACCCCGTCGAGCACGGGCACCACCTTTCGTCACCTAGAGTGCCGCTGGGGAATCCGGGGGTGGGCCATGGCCCTGGGCATCGAAGATCCGACGATGGTCAACGGGGTGTTCGAGGGGGGCGGCGCCAAAGGCGTCGCCTACGTCGGCGCGCTGCGAGCCGCCGAAGAGGCAGGGGTGCACTTCCGGGCGGTCGCCGGTTCGTCCGCCGGGGCCATCACGGCCGCGCTCGTCGCCTGCGGGTACGACTCGGTGGGCATCGAGCGGGTGATGCGCGACGGGCTGCGGTCGTTCGGTGGCCGGGTGCGCGCCGCGCTCAGCCTCCATCGGCGCAGCCTGCTGTCGAGCGAGCGCCTGCGCCGGTGGTTGTCGCGGGTCATCACGGAGGAGCTCGACCGGCGTGGCGGCCCGAACCGCGGGCGGGACAGGACGTTCACGGACCTGCTGGCCACCACGGGCACGTCGCTCTACGTCGTCACGACCGACCTGGCCACGGGCCAGCCGCTCGTGTTCTCGCCGACGCTCACCCCCGACGCCTCGATCGCCGACGCGGTCGTGGCGTCCTCGGCCATCCCGGTGGCCTTCCCCGCGATGCGGGTGCGCATCGGCGACGAGGTCCACCGTCTCGCCGACGGCGGCGTGTGGGCCAACTACCCGTCGTTCGTGTTCCTCGACGACGACTTCCGGACCTGTCACGGCCTCCCGGCCGAGGAGGCCGCCAGGCCGACGGTCGGGTTCGTGCTCGAGGAGGTGCGGCGCCGCGGCGGCGAGCAGGGGCAGTCGGCCCTGTCCGCCGTACGGTCGCTGAGCGGGCCGCCGGCCCCCGGCGACCGGGGCGCGGCGGCGCGCGAGCTCGGGGTCGTCGGCGGCCTGCTGACGTCGCCGCTCACCCGGCTGGGTCTGCTCCTGGCGCCCCTGCTGCTGGTGGTCCTCGGCGTGCGGCAGGTCCGCGGCGGCATCACGGCCGTCGACTCGGTGCCCGATCGCTACCGGGACCTGGCGCTCGTGCTCGTGGCGGTGATCGTCTCGCTGATGGTGGTGTTCCCCTGCGTCGGGCTCTACCTCGTGGTGCGCCTCGGCCGGTCCCTGCTCGACGAAGGCGCCGTGGGCGCCAGAGCGGCCATGGGCGTCGGGCCGACCGTGCCCTACTGGATCGGTCATCGCGCGGCCGCCGACACCGCGGCCTCTCGTCGCCATGTCGTGGTGCGGCTACCGGTGCCCGAGGGACTGGGCACGCTCAGCTTCGCCGCCAGCGACGGCGTGCGCACCGCGGCGATCACGGGCGCGCGGGAAGCGACGTTGCACCGACTGCACGAGGTGGGCTTCCACGGTGCGCCCGCGTCCCCGGCCGACGGAGCCGGGGCAGGGGCCGCCCCGGGGCTACGACCGGCGGGCGGGTCACGGGTCGGCCGGTACGCCCGGACGGTGCTCTGGTGGGTGTTCCTTCCGCTGGCGTGGGCGGGCATGGTCGCCCTCACCGCCAGTGCGGTGCACGACGCCCAGCGGGGCCGCGCCGCGTGGTGGCAGCTCGCCGGGTTGTTCGCGCTCGGTGTCGCCACGTTCGTGTTCCACGGCTTCCGCCGGCACGGACGCGCCGTCGACGCCGCACCGGGCGTGCGCCGGCTCCCCGGTCCGTTGCTCCCGGCCGTCGGCATCGTGGCGGCGCTCGCCGGCGTGTTCTTCTTGGTGGCGGGCGCGTCGCAGGGGAACCTGGCCACCATCATCGACCGTGCCTACGCCGAACGGATCGAGGCCCGGGTGGTGGGCGCCGAGCGCGTGCGGAGCGACGAGCTGTACGAGTGGAACCTCGCCGTCGAAGTCCGCCCGACGGACGGAACGACGTTCGAGCCGCCCGTGACCGCTCGTGACGTGAGCCCGGCCCTTCAGGAGCGCTGCGGGGACGGGTGCTTCGTGTTCGAAGCCACGGGCGAGCACGACGAGACGTCGCTCTGGTACGTGCAGAATCGAGGGATCGTCCTCACGGCCGGCGAGCGCTGGATCCCGGACCCGCAGGCGCTCCTGCAGCTACTGGCGCTGCCGTGCTTGCTGCTGACCCAGCGCTGCGGGGTGGCGTACCTGGCCCGGAGGCGGGACCGACGGCACCTGCCCGTGCCTGCACCGCCGGTCGGCGGCCCGCTGCCGCCACCGACGCCCGGCCGCCCGCTGGCCGCCGCCGGTACGCCGGGAGCGGGTGCGAGCGGGCGCTGACCGCGACCCGGGCGGCTACTTGCGGCCGAGGTTGGCGACCTCGTAGCTCCACAGCTCCGACGACATCGACACCGGCTTGGGTGCGTCGCCGCCGTGGCCGGCGGGCGGGCCCTGGTGGCCGTGACCGAACGCGGGCGAGGTCACCCAGGCCTGGAAGGCGGCCTCGTCGCGCCACTTGGTGACCACGAGCCACGTGGAGCGGTCGTCGGTCGGCTTGAGCAGCTCGAAGCCCTCGAAACCGTCCTGGTCGTCGACCGCCCCGGCACGGGCCGCGAAGCGGCGGGCCAGCTCGTCGCCCGAATCGGCCGGCACGGTGATGGCGTTGATCTTGACGATGGTCATGCCGCCAGCTTGGCGCCGAAACGGGCCGCCCACCAGCCGCGCGCCCGCTCCTGCAACCACCAGGCGGGCGGGATCAGGACCGCGGCGACGAACCCGTCGAGCCAGTAGTGGTTGGCGGTCACACCCACCACCCACAGCGTCAACGGGGCATGCAGGGCGAACAGCCACTTCCAGCGGCTCCGGCCGGCCCACACCGCGGCCACGGCCACCAGCACGGCCCACAGGACGTGCACCGACGGCATGGCCGCCAGCTGGTCCGACACCCCGGCGCCGGCCTGCCCGTACACCGACTGGCCGTAGAGCAGGCCGGTGTCGACGAAGCCGGCGCCCGGCAGCAGGCGGGGCGGCGCCACCGTCACCAGGTGGCCGACCAGGCACGCCGCCGTGGTGAGCGCCAGCACGTTGCGCACCGGCCGGTACTTGTCGCGGTGCCACACGAACAGCCACACCAGCGTGGCGATCATGGCCGGCACGTGGGCCGCGGCGTAGAAGACGTTGGCCGTCTGCACGAGCCAGGGGTGGGGCAGGATCCAGCGCTGCATCCGCAGCTCGGTGGGCAGGGGCATCCAGTCCTGCCAGCGCAGCAGCTGCTGCCCGCGCTCGATGCCCCGGCCGTCGTCGCGCAGGTTGAACCGGCCCGCCCACATCCACAGCGCGTACAGGAAGAACACGGTGACGGCTTCCCAGACGAACGGGCGCAGCGCCCGCACCCAGCGACGCTCCACGGGGCGCGCCGCCCAGCCGGCCACCGACAGGCCGGTGCCGATCATCACTGCGTACTGCCAGGGCAACCACACGGCCCCAACCGTATCGACGCCACCCGTCGCCCGCGGGAGAGATGGAACCGGCCGGCCGTCGGTGCGAAGATGACCGACCGGAGGTACGAACGGCATGACCGAACGGTGAGCGACCGCACCGATACCAGCGTGGGCTGGCTGTCACGTGACGAGTTGGAGATCGTGCGGGGCCAGGTCCCGCTCGTGTACGTGGACGCCGTCCCCGTCCGGGTCGACGCCCAGGGGCTCGTCACCGAGATCGGGCTGCTTCTGCGCGCCATGCCCGACGGCACCATCAGCCGGGCCGTCGTATCGGGCCGGGTCATGTACGGCGAGAAGGTCCGCGAGGCCCTCGTCCGCCACCTCGAGAAGGACCTCGGCCCGGTGGCGCTGCCCCGGGTGCCGGTCAACCCGGCGCCGTTCACGATCGTCGAGTACTTCCCCGAGCCCGGCATCTCGGGCTTCTACGACCCCCGCCACCACGCCATCAGCCTGGCGTTCGTGGTGCCGGTCGACGGCGACTGCCAGCCCTCACAGGATGCGCTCGACCTGGCCTGGCTCACCCCGGCCGAGGCCGTGAACGAGTCGATCCGCCGCGAGATGACCGGCGGCCACGACCGCCTGCTCCGGCTCGCCATGGCCCACGTCGGCCTGCTGCCCTGACGACGACCGACCTTCAAGAACCCGACAAGGCACTGGCGGCGCCGTCGCGCCGGGCCGATCGGAGCGGTCGTGGTGAACGGTCTGCGTGCTCGGTGCTCGGTCCTGGCCCGCGTGGGTGTGGCGCTGGTCGGCGGGGAGCTGGTGGTCGGCGGGCTGCTCCACGATCCGTTGCGGCTGCACGCCCAGCTGGTGAACGGCTGGGCCGGTGCCGTCGGCGTGGGTGCGCTGCTGGTGACCGGCGCGGCGTCGAGCGGGCGTAGCGCCCACCGCCGGACGACCCGTACGCTGCTCGTCGACCCGCTCACGGGCGCGGGCACCCGGTCGGCCGTCGTGCGCTCCGTCGACCGCGAGCTGGCGCGAGGGGCCGGCGACGTCATCGTGCTGCGAGTCGATCTCGACGGCCTGGCCGAGCTGCACGGCACGCTCGGCCCCGACGCCGTCGACGAGGTCCTGCGCCAGGTGGCCGGGCGGCTCACCGATCTGGCGCCCACCGGGTGGCTGGGACGGCTCGACGGCGCCAGCTTCGTGCTGGCCCGCGCCGACCTGACCGGCGAGATCGCCGCCATCGACGCGGCCGTCCGGGTGCGAGACGCGCTCCACCGCCCGATCGAGGTGGCGGGCCTGCCGCTCGGCGTGCAGGCCCGCGTGGGCGTGGCCGTCGGCCCGGTCCACGGCGGCACGGCCGACGATCTGCTGCGCCGGGCCGACCTGGCGGCGCAGCGGGCCCGGCGCGGACCCGACCATGTGGTGGTGTTCGAGCCCGCCCACGAGCGGCCCACGCCCGAGCGGCTGGCGCTCGTGGCCGACCTGCGTCGGGCCCTCGACGATGGCGGCCTCGCCCTCGAGTACCAGCCGGTCGTGCATCTGCCCACCGGGCGCGTGGCCGCCGTGGAGGCGCTGCTGCGCTGGACGCACCCGACGCTCGGCGCGTTGCCCGCCGACGAGGTGATCGAACTGGCCGAGCACAGCGCCCTCATCGGCCCGCTCACCCGATGGGTGCTCGACGAGGCGCTGCGCCAGTGCAACGTCTGGTGCGACATGGGCACCTACCTGTCGGTGTCGGTGAACGTGTCGGCCCGCTGCCTCGACGACGAGTCGTTCGCCGACGACGTCGAGTGCGCCATGCTGCGCCACGGCGTGCCCCCCCACCTGCTCGAGATCGAGCTGACCGAGAGCGCGGTGCCCGACGACACGGCCCTGGCCCGCCGGGTGCTCGGCCGCCTCCACCGGCTCGGGGTGACCATCGCGGTCGACGGGTTCGGCACCGGCCATGCATCGTTGGCCTACCTGCAGACGCTGCCGGTCGACACCCTGAAGATCGACGCCACCTTCGTGGCCGAGCTCGGCCACCGCCCGGGCGACGGGACGATCGTGCGGGCCATCGTGGCCCTCGGCCGTTCCCTCGGGCTGCAGGTCGTGGCGGCGGGAGTGGCCGATGACCGAGCAGAGCGCTTCCTCCTCGACGTCGGGTGCGATCTCGGGCAGGGCTTCCGGTGGGCGCGCCCGATGCGCGCCGACGACGCGCTGGCGTGGGCGCGCGCCGCCGAGGCGTCGCACGAACGGAACGGACGGAACGCGGCCAGCGACTGAGCGGGCGCGTTCGCCTTGCCCGTTCCTTGTCCGAACCGAGAGCGACCTGACCGAAGCCGCACGGCTTCTTGCGCGCCCAGCCCTCACCGCCCGATCGGACGCGTCCGACCGGAGAGGAACAAGTTCGACGTGGAGGTCCGATGAAGCGCAAGGTCGTAGTGGCAGTGGTGGCGGGATCGATGTGGTGCGCGGGCATGGCTGCCGTACCGGCGTTCGCAGAGGGCGGTGCCGGGTCGGGCCCGCCCCCCTCCACCGAGACGTCCAAGCCCACGGCTGCGCCCCGCCCCAAGCTCGACCCCGTGGCCGCCATGAAGCAGGAGTGCGCGGCCCGCATCGACCGTCAGCTGGCGCTGGCCGAGCAACTGCCCGCCAGGGTGGCGGCCAGCGGCCTGACCGAGGCCGAGCAGGCCACGCTGAACGCCGCCATCTCCGCCGCGATGCACAAGCTGCGCGAGCTGCGGGCCTCGCTCGACGGCGTGACCGAGCGGGCGCAGGCCGTGGCGGTGTGCGAGCAGGCCAAGGTCGCCCTCGCCGCCATCACCGTCCCCGATCACAAGCGCGACGAGGAGGCCAAGCAGCGCCAGGACGCGGACCACAAGAAGGCCGACGACGAGGCGAAGCAGGAGAAGGACCGCCGGGCCGAGGCGGAGCACGGCGTTCGCCACGCCGTCGATGGCGTGAGCAACAGCCTCGACCGGCTCACGGGCGTGGCCAACCGGCTCGGCGAGGTGTCGGCCAAGCTGGCCGCCAACTCTGCCGACGTCACCGAGGCCGACGCCGCCATCGCGTCGATGAAAGCGCACCTGGCCGCGGCGTCTGCCGCGCTGAGCGACGCCAAGGCCACGCTCGAGGCCGACCCGACCGCCAAGGGTTCGGTGCGCGACGCGCTGAAGCCCGTCCGGGCCGAGCTCGACGCCGCTCGCGCCGACGCCAAGCGGGCCGTGAAGGCCCTCCGGGCCGCGGCCAGGGCGCTGAAGGACTCGACGACGTCGACGTCCGTGGCGAGCCCCGACACGACCAACGGCGGCACCTGAGCTCAGTCGCCGAGGCGCCACACCTTCGGGTTGGTGGCGTTCTCGATGTTGCGGTGGCGGGTGCGGACCAGCTCGTCGAAGTCGCTCGTGGTGAAGACCCAGAAGCGGTCGGCCAGGATGGCGTCGTGGACGAGGTCGGCCACGGCGGCCGGGTCCTTCCCGCCGCGCAGCAGGTCGCCGATGACGGCGCGCTGGGCTTCGCTCTCGGGTGCCGGCGGCGCGTCGTCGAGCGCCGGCGCCGCCCACTCGGGCCGGTTGCGCACCGACTCGTGGATGTTCGTGTTGACCCAGCCCGGGCACAGGCACGACACGCCGACGGTCGACTTGAGCGTGCGCAGCTGGGCGTAGAGCCCTTCGGTGAGACCGACCACCGCGAACTTCGACGCGGTGTACGGCGACCAGCCCGGCAGGTGCCCGGCCATCGACGCGGTGTTCACGACGTGCCCGTCGCCGTGCTCGAGCAGCAGCGGCAGGAACGTCTTCACCCCGTGGACGACGCCCCACAAGTTGACCTGCATCACCCAGTCCCACATCTTGATGTCGACCCACTCGCCGGCGGGTTGCGGCGCGCCGCCCACGCCGGCGTTGTTGCACACCACGTTGACGCGGCCGAACCGCGCCAGCGCTTCGTCGCGGAGCGCCTCGACGCTGTCGAGCTTCATCACGTCGGTGACCACGCCGATGGCCTCGCCGCCGTCGGCGATGACCCGGGCCACCGCAGCGTCGAGCTTCGGCCGTTCGACGTCGGCGAGCACCACCTTGGCGCCCGCGGCGGCGAACCGGCGGGCGAACGCCAGGCCCATGCCCGACGCCGCACCGGTGACGACCGCGACCTTCCCCTCGAAGCTGTCCACGGCATCCCCGTCCTGTCGGCCCGGCGGGTCCCGTCGCCTCGCCTGACGCCATCCTGACAGGCGGCGTCCCGGTGGTCGAGCCGTTCCACGGGCCGCCGCGGATGGAGCGATTACACCACCCACCTGGGCGGACGTTCCCGGTACGATGGACCGCCATGCGAGTAGGTGTAGTCGGAGCCACCGGTCAGGTCGGCGGCGTCATGCGATCCATCCTGGCCCAGCGGAACTTCCCCCTCGACGAGCTGCGGTTCTTCGCCTCGTCCCGGTCGGCGGGCACGAAGCTGCCGTGGCTGGGCGGCGAGATCACCGTCGAGGACGCCGAGCTGGCCGACCCCTCGGGGCTCGCCGTGGCCCTGTTCTCGTCGGGTGCGACGAGCTCCAAGGTGCTGGCGCCGCGCTTCGCCGCCGCCGGCGTGACCGTCATCGACAACTCCTCGGCCTGGCGCATGGATCCCGACGTGCCGCTCGTGGTCTCCGAGGTCAACCCGTACGACCTCGACCGCATGGTCAAGGGCATCGTGGCCAACCCGAACTGCACGACCATGGCCGCCATGCCGGTGCTCAAGCCGCTGCACGACGAGGCCGGCCTCGTGTCGCTGGTGGTGTCGAGCTACCAGGCGGTGTCGGGCGGGGGTCTGGCGGGCGTGACCGAGCTCGACGAGCAGGCCCGCAAGGTGGTCGACAGCGCCGCCGGCCTCGCCTACGACGGTGGCGCCGTCGAGTTCCCCACGCCCACCAAGTTCGCCCGGCCCATCGCGTTCAACGTGCTGCCACTGGCCGGCAAGATCGTCGACGACGGTTCGTACGAGACCGACGAGGAGCAGAAGCTCCGCAACGAGAGCCGCAAGATCCTCGGCATCCCCGGGCTCGCCGTGTCGGGCACGTGCGTGCGCGTGCCGGTGTTCACCGGCCACTCGCTGTCGATCAACGCGTCGTTCGCCCGGCCCATCTCGGTCGAGCGGGCCTACGAGCTGCTGGCCGCCGCTCCCGGTGTGGTGGTCAGCGAGATCCCCACGCCGCTCGACGCCGCCGGCAAGGACCCGTGCTACGTGGGCCGCATCCGGCGTGACGACACGGTGACCAACGGGCTCGCGCTGTTCGTGTCGAACGACAACCTGCGCAAGGGCGCGGCACTCAACGCCGTGCAGATCGCCGAGCTGCTCGCCGCCCGGGCGTGACCGACGCGCGGTCGGCTCGCCGCGCCCTCGACCGTCGATCGGCCGCGCTGGCCGTACCGGCGCTCGGTGCGCTGGCGGCCGAGCCGTTGTACGTCCTCGTCGACACCATCATCGTCGGGCGGCTCGGCAAGGTGCCGCTCGCCGGCCTGGCGGTGGCGTCGAGCGCGCTGACCACCATCGCCTGGCTGTGCGGCTCGCTCAACCAGGTCACGACCACGCGGGTCGCCCAGGCCCGGGGCGCCGACGACCCGGGCGCGCGGGCCACGGCGGTGCGCACGGCGCTGGCCATCGTGGCGGCGATCGCCGCGTTCGTGCTCGCGGGCCTGCTGCTGCTGGCCCCGCTCATCGCCCGGGCCTACGGGCCCGAAGCCGACGTGCGCGCCGCCGCGGTCACCTACCTGCGGGCCAGCGCGTTCGGCCTGCCGGCGCTGCTGTTCAGCTTCGTGGCCATCGGCTACGTGAACGGCATGGGCCGCACGCGGCGCGTGCTCACGGTGGTGGTGATCGGCAACGTCCTGAACATCGTGCTCGAGGTGCTGTTCGTCTACGGGTTCCACTGGGGCATCGCCGGTTCGGCGTGGGGGACCGTGGTGGCGCAATGGACGCAGGCCGCGCTGCTGGCGGTCGACGTGCGTGGCGCGGGTGACGTGGCGCCGTGGCGCGGGGTACGCCGAGACGACGTGCGCGTCTTCCTGTCGGCGGCGACGCGCTTCACCGTGCGGACGCTGTGCATCGTCGGCGTGTTCGCTCTGGCGGTGGCCACCGCGGCGCGACTCGGCACACGCCAGCTCGCCGCCCACCAGATCGGCGAGAAGCTGTTCAACCTGCTGGCGCTGTCTCTCGACGCCGTGGCGGTGGCCGGTCAGGTGCTGGTGGGCGAGGCGGTCGGTGCCGGCGACGTGGCCGACGCCCGTCGCGTCGGCCGTCATCTGGTGGGCCGCTCGGTGATCGTGGGCGTGGCGCTCGGCGCGCTCGTGATCGCGCTGTCGGGTCTGCTGCCCACCCCGTTCACGAACGACGGCGGCGTCCGCCACTCGGCCACCGGCGTGCTGGTGCTGCTCGGCGTGCTGCTCGTGCCCGGCGCGGTGGCGTTCCTGTACGACGGTGTGTGCCTCGGGCTCGGCGCCTACACGTTCCTGCAGCGCCAGGCCGTGGGCGCCACGCTGGTGATGGTGCCCGTGTACGTGATCCTGCTGTCGCGCCGGTCGCTCGGCCTCCCGTTCCTGTGGTCCGGCCTGATCGCCTGGATGGTCGCCCGCGCCGCCATCCAACACGCCTGGTTCCGCCGCGAGTCGTGGGCGACGTCGCTGGCCCCCCCCGGTACGCGCCCCCCCCCCCGGGCC
>JANPGL010000816.1:0-20401 GCA_031423915.1 Actinomycetes bacterium
GCCGGGCGGGCGTGGCCGTTACGGAGCACGACGGGTTCGCCCGAGGCGATGTCGGTCGCCACCGCTGCGAACGGCACCGCCAGGTGCTCGAGCCGGTCGACCGGTAGCCACTGATCGATCAGTCGACCCAACCCGTCGTTCGTCACGAGCCCGGCGCGGCGACCGGCCAGCGCCCGCATGGCGTCGGCAGGGCGTACGGCCAGGACGTCGCGACGGCGGAGCCCGCGCCACATGCGCTCGAGGTCGCCGAGGGAGTGCCGCAGATCGCTGCGGGCGGCCAGGAGTGCGCCGTTGAGTGCACCGACCGAGGTGCCCACCACCAGGTCGGGTACGATGCCGGCGTCGACGAGGGCGAGCAGCATGCCGACCTGGGCCGCGCCGTAGCTGCCCCCACCCTCCAAGGCGAAGGCCACCAGCCGCCCCGGCACACGGCCGTGGTCGCGCGGGACGGCCCCGGACGAGTTCGGGGACGGCGCAGCGCCAGCACGCATCGCGTCAGGGTACGGACCCACGGCGTGATCGTCCCGAGACCAGACACTCTTCAGACAGTCACAGCATCCGCTTGAGGTTGGCCGGCCGTGCACGGTGGTTGCACGACCTCCCAACGCTAGGTGTGGTGCCGGTCCTCCGGCCCGCCGGTCGGACAGGCTGCGGGCTAGCGTGTCGGCCCGATGGAGCAGCATGCGGCTGGAACGTGACGTCGCCGCGCTGAAGGGCGCGTTCGACCTGGCGGTCGTCGGCGGCGGCATCACGGGCGTCTCGGTCGCTCGTGAGGCGGCAGGCCGCGGCCTGCGCACCCTGCTCGTCGAGAAGGACGACTTCGGCGCAGGCACCAGCTCGGCGACCACGAAGTACCTCCACGGCGGCATCCGCTACCTGGAGCAATACGAGTTCGGCGTCGTGCGGGAGTCGCTGCGCGAGCGGCGCATCCTGTCGCTCGCGGCGCCCCACCTGGTGCAGCCGGTCCGTTTCCTGATGCCCGCCTGGCGCTGGTCGAAGCCGTCGGCGCCACTGCTGGCCGCCGGCGTGCTCACCTACGACCTGTTGGCGTTCGACAAGAACTGGGGCGTACCCGACAGCCTCCACATGCCCAAGCCGCGCTGGGTGTCGAAGCGCAAGCTGCTCGAGGCCGTGCCCTGGCTCCAGCCCGACCACCTGCAGGGCGCGTTCGCCTACCCCGACGTGCTCAACATCCACCCCGAGCGGCTGCTGCTGGCGTTGGCCCAGTCGGCCGTCCAGCTCGGGGCCGTGCTGCTGAACCACGCCCGGGCCGAGCGGTTCCTGCTCCGGCCCGGCGACCACGGCCGCACCGAGGTGCACGGTCTCGTCGTCGTCGACGAACTGACCGGTGCACGCCACGAAGTCCAGGCCCGAGCGGTCGTCAACGCGGGCGGGCCGTGGATGGACGTGGTGCTTCGCGGCGTCGGCCGCGACCTCGGCGTGGGGGTCCAGCGCTCGAAGGGGGTGCACCTGTTGACGAGGGCGCTCGGCGGGCGCGACGCCGTGTTCGCACGCGCCCCGTCGGGCAAGCACGTGATCGTGTCGCCGTGGGAGGGCTACAGCCTGATCGGTCCCACGGACACCGCGGTCGACGACGAGCCCGACGACGTGCACGCGGTGGCCGACGACGTCGACCTGATCCTCGACACCGTCAACGCCACCTCGACCACCCCGTTGGTCCGGCGCGACATCCAGCACGTGACGGTGGGCATCCGTCCGCTCGTGCAGCGGGCGGGCGCCGACAGCTACAACACGTCGCGTCGCCACGAGCTCTACGACCATGCGTCGGCCGGGGTGGCGAACCTCTGGTCGATCGGCGGTGGCAAGTGGACCACGGGCAGAGCGCTGGCCGAGCACGTGCTCGACACGCTGGCGGCGGCGCCGGCGCTGAACGGGGTGCGCCGGCACGAGTACAGCTCGCGTCGAGCGCCCGTGTCCGGCGCGTTCGCCTGGGCCAGCGACGCCGGGCCGTACCTCGAGGGGGCCGTGCGCGGTCGACGCGACGTCGACCTGCCCGACGACGTCCGGCTGCACCTGGCCCGCTTGTACGGCACCGCGCACACCGACCTGCTCGACCTCGTGTCGGCCGACCCCACGCTCGGTCGTCGCCTGTCCGACCGGCCCGGCCGCCTCGACATCGCCGCCCAGGTCGTGCATGCGGTCGTGGAGGAGAGCGCCCGGACGGCCGACGACGTGATCGACCGCCGACTCGTGCTCGGCACCCTCGGCGGCGTGACACCCGCCGAGGTGAGCGCGGTCGTGGCCCTGATGGCTCCGCTCCTCGGCTGGGACGCGGAACGGTGCGCCCGCGAGGAAGGCCGCTACGCGGCGCGCACCGCCAGGGTCACCGCGCTCGTCTGAGCGCCCGTCAACGACGGGGTACGCGCAACCGGGCCCACGCCAGCGGCTGATCCTCGAACAGCAGGAACAGACCCACGAGCAAGGCCGGAACGTTCAGCAACCAGGCGTACGACGACGGCGCCGCCGACGACGCGACGAGCAGCAGGCCGGCCCGACGCTTGTTGACGGACAGGGTGAGCAGCCGGCCGGCCACGAATGCGGCGGCACACGCGGCTGCGCCCACGAGCCCCACGACCAAGCGGGCGTCGTGATCGACGTGGCCGTACGCCGCCAGCACGACCGCCAGCGCGACCGCGCTCCAGCCGTAGGCGAACCGCGCGGGCCAGCGTCGACGAGACGTCATGAAGGCCCCAACGCTACCGGGCGCCCGCTTGTTCCCCCCGTCAGGTCACATCGCCGCACGGGCCGGCCGACGAGCGGGCGCCGGTAGGGTTCGCCCATGGCTCAGGACCCCTTCCCCGCCGAGCCGCAGATCGCGGATTCGGTCCTCGACCTCATCGGCAACACGCCGCTCGTCCGACTCAAGCGCCTCTCGGAGATCGAGGGCATCAGCTGCACGCTCGCCATGAAGATGGAGACGACGAACCCGGGCGGCTCCGCCAAGGACCGGCCGGCGCTCGAGATGGTGCTGGCCGCCGAACGCGACGGGCTGCTGCAGCCGGGTGGCACCATCGTCGAGCCGACCTCGGGCAACACCGGCGTGGGCCTGGCCATCGTGGCCGCTCAGCGCGGCTACCGCTGCGTGTTCGTGATGACCGACAAGGTGGCACCGGAGAAGGTCGACCTGCTGCGCGCCTACGGCGCCGAGGTCGTGGTCTGCCCGGTGGCCGTGGCGCCGTCCGACCCTCAGAGCTACTACTCGGTGGCCGAGCGGCTCACCCGTGAGCTCGGTGCGTTCCGCCCCAACCAGTACGCCAACCCGGCCAACCCGCAGGCGCACGAGCTGACCACGGGCCCCGAGCTGTGGCGCCAGACGGCCGGGCGCATCACCCACTTCGTGGCGGGCGCGGGCACCTGCGGCACGCTCACCGGCACGGGTCGCTACCTGAAGCGGATGAACCCGGCCGTGAAGCTGATCGCCGCCGACCCGGAGGGCTCCGTGTTCTCCGGCGGGTCGGGCCGGCCGTACCTCGTGGAGGGTGTGGGCGAAGACTTCTTCCCCGCGGCGTGGGACGCCGATCTGCTCGACGACGTCATCGCCATCAGCGACGAGGAGAGCTTCCTAACGGCCCGGCGGGTGGCCCGGGAGGAAGGCATCCTCATCGGCGGGTCGGGCGGCATGGCCGTGGCTGCCGCGCTGCGTGTGGCCCGTGCCGCTGGTCCCGACGACATCGTCGTCGTGCTCAACCCCGACTCCGGCCGCGGGTACCTGTCGCGGGTGTTCAACGACGACTGGATGGCCAACTTCGGGTTCCTGAAGGAATGCGACCTGTGCGTCGGTGCGGTGCTGTCGTCGCGGGGCACGATGCCCGAGCTGCTCTACGTCAATCCCGACCGGACGGTCCGAGAGACCATCGCCCTGATGCGGGCGAACGGCGTCAGCCAACTTCCGGTCATCAAGAACGAGCCGCCGTTCGCGGCTGCCGAGGTGTCGGGCGCCGTCGACGAACTGGCCCTGATGGACGCCGCGTTCCACGACTCGGGCATCCTCGACACCGCCATCGAGAAGGTGATGGGACCCAAGCTGCCCACCGTCGGCATCGGCCAGCCCCTCGAACGCGTGGTCGATCTCCTCGAGAAGGCGCCGGCGCTGCTCGTGCTGTCGGGTGGCCGACCGTTGTGCGTGCTCACCCGCACGGACGTGCTGGCGTTCCTGTCGGGAGCGGGAGAAGGGAGCGAGCGCAATGGGTGACATGGAGCAGCAGGAGGGCTGGGGCTTCGAGACCCGTGCCGTCCACTCGGGGCAGGACCCCGACGAGGCCAGCGGCGCAGTGGTCGTGCCGATCACGCTGTCGACGACGTTCGCGCAGTCCGAGGTCGGCCAGCACAAGGGGTTCGAGTACAGCCGCTCGGGCAACCCGACGCGCTCGGCGTACGAGGCGTGCGTGGCGTCGCTCGAGAGTGCGGCGCACGGACTGGCGTTCGCCTCCGGTCTCGCCGCCGAGGACAACGTGCTGCGACTGCTCGGCCCGGGCAAGCGGGTGTTGCTCGGCAACGACGCGTACGGCGGCACGTTCCGACTCATCGCCCGCGTCCACGGGCCGGCCGGCCTGGCGTGGACGGCCGTCGATCTCACCGACCTCGTCGCGCTGGCGCGCGACTGGCCGGCCGACACCGCCATGGTGTGGCTCGAGACGCCCACGAACCCGCTGCTCACCTGCATCGACATCGAAGCCGTGGCCGCCATCGCCCACGAGCGCGGCGCCCTGGTGGTGGTCGACAACACGTTCGCCACGCCCTACCTGCAGCAGCCGCTCAGCCACGGCGCCGACATCGTCGTCCACTCGGCCACCAAGTACCTGGGCGGCCATTCCGATGTGGTCGGGGGCTTCCTGGCGCTGAACGACCACGAGCTGGCCCACCGCCTGCGCTTCACCCAGAACGCCGCCGGCGCGGTACCGTCGCCGTTCGACTGCTACCTGGCGCTGCGGGGCGTGAAGACGCTGGCGTTGCGCATGGAGCGGCACTGCTCGAACGCCCGCGCCGTGGTCGACCTGCTGCTCGGCCACCCGGCCGTCGAGCGGGTGCTGTACCCGCAGCTGCCCGATCACCCCGGTCACGCGGCTGCGACCAAGCAGATGCGCGACTTCGGAGGCATGGTGAGCTTCCTCACCACCGGCGGCGAGGCGTCCGCGCTCGAGGTCGTGCGGCGCACGAGGCTGTTCACGCTGGCCGAGAGCCTCGGCGCGGTCGAGAGCTTGATCGAACACCCCGGCCGCATGACGCACGCGTCGGTGGCCAACTCGCCACTCGAGGTGCCGCCGAACCTGGTGCGCCTCTCGGTCGGCATCGAATCGGCGGGCGACCTGGTGGCCGACCTGTCCGAGGCGCTCGACGCCGTGCGCTGAGCGCAGCCCGCTCAGCGCCCCCCGACCAGGGTCGGCAGCAGGGCCTGCGCCACCTCCGCCGGACGCTCCTCGTGGGAGAACAGGCCCGCACCCTTCACGATCGCCAGGCGTGCGTCGGGGAACGTGGCGACCATCTCCTCGGCCCACGCCACGGGGAAGAACGCGTCGCGCTCGCCCCACACGAGCTGGACCGGCACGGTGATCCGCCGGTGCAGGCCGGCGAGCTCGTCCACGTAGCGCTTGTCGAAGCTGCGCAGCAGCCGAACGGCGGCGGCGAGGCGGGCCGGATCGTCGTGCAGGGGCCGCAGGAAGAACTCGTCGAACTCGCCGTCGAGCAGGGACGCATCGGCGAAGGCAGCCCCGAGCACCAGCGGGCTCCGACGGACCCTCGGTCGACCGACCGCCCAGCCGAGCCCCGCACCGAAGCCCGGCAGGTGACGAGCGGTCAGGAAGAGGCGGAACCGCCAGTTCAGGCCGTGCGTCTGCTCGGTGTCGATCAACCCCATCGAGCGCAGGCGCGGGTCGCCGGCCATGGCGTGCCGGGCGATCATCCCGCCGCTGTCGTGCCCGACGACGGCCACGTCGTCCAGGCCGAGCAGGTCGACCGCGCGGCGCACGGCGTCGATGTAGTGGTCGATCGTCAGCGTGGTGTCCTGCGTGAACCGGCTGGAACCGGCGCCCGGCAGGTCGAGCACGTGGCAGGTGACGTGGTCGGCCAGGTGCGGCAGGAGGGTGCGGAACGTCGCCCCGCTCACCGGCCAGCCGTGGACGAACAGCACGTCGGGTCCGCTCCCGACCCGGCGGTAGGCGACCCCCGCGCCGCCGACATCGAGGAACCGGTCCGGTTCGCGGCGGAACAGCTCGGTGGCGGTTGCCGAGGTGAGCGTGGTGGGCATCGGATCCTCCGGACGGCGGCGCACGGGACCGCGCCAGCACCATGATCGAACCGGCGGCCGGAGCCTGCAACGACCCGGCGAGGTAGGTGCCGACGGCCGGGCCATCGCCCTACGGTGTCCCGATGCCCGACCCCGACCACCGAGCCGGCCTGTTCCCTGCCCTCCTGAAGCACTGGCGCCGCCAACGCGGGCTGAGCCAGCTCGACCTGGCGCTCGCCGCCGACGTCTCGGCCCGCCACGTGAGCTTCCTCGAGACCGGCCGGTCAGGTGCGAGCGAGGAGATGGTGCTGCGGTTGGCCGCCACGCTCGGTGTCCCGTTGCGTCAGGTCAACGCCATGCTTCGCGCCGCCGGTCACGCCGCGCTGTACGACGAGGTAGACGACACCCTGCCGGTGCCCGTGCTCGAGGCTCTCTCGCTCCTCAAACGGCACCACGAGCCCTTCCCCGTCGTGATCGTGGACCACACCTACCGGGTGCGCGACCTGAACCACGGGGCGCTGCTCGTGTTCGACGCCATCCTCGGCAACGGCGCGTCGGACGCCGTCTCGGACGTCCCCGGCGGTACGGCCGTCGGTCTGAACCTCGCCCGGTTGACGTTCGACCCGGCGGGAGCGCGTCCGTATCTCGTGAACTTCTCCGACATCGGCCGGGAGCTGCTGTGGCGCATCCAACGCGAGGTCCTCGCCTGCCCCGACGACGGGGAGCTGCGCGACCTGCTCGACGAGCTGTCGGCCATGCCGACGGTCGACCCCGATTGGCGCCGCGTCGACCTCTCGGTCCCGTCGGAGCCGGCGCTGGTCCTCCATCTGCGCCGCGATGACCTCGACCTGCGGTTCCTGACCATGATCACCGCGTTCCAGGCGCCGCAGAACCTCGCGGTCGAGCAGCTGCGCATCGAGACCTGGTTCCCGTACGACGAGGCGACGGCCGACGCGTGCCGGGCGTTGGCCGGGCCGGCACGCTGAACCTCACCAGCCCATGGCCCGGGATGCCAGCAACGTGTCGGCGTACTCCTCCATGTGTGCGATGCGCCCGTCGCGCACCGTGTAGACCCAGCAGTACTGGTTGTCGTACGGCAGTCCCGTCTCCTTGGCGGTGGCGGTGAGCCGCTGCTGCACGACCGCCACGTCGCCATCGGCCAGGATGCGTCGCACGTCGAGCGCGAACGGCTGGGAGAGGTCGAACATCCGGCGGACGACACCGCCGGTGAGCTCGGCGGTCACGGCGTCTCCACCCTCCACGGGGGCGAACGGCGCCGTGCTCGGCGGCAGCCACGTGCAGTCGTCGCTCACGAGCGACCGCACGGCGTGGCGATCCGCCTTGGAGAGAGCGCGGTAGAACGCTTCGATGGTGGCCCTCGTGTCTTCGGTCGTCATGCGACGGACACTAGGCCCGTCGCGGCAGCCGGTCGTTCAGACGACGAGCGCGTCGCGCAGCGTCGCCACCGTGGCGCGGTCCAGGCCGAGGTGGCCGGTCACGTACGCCTCGGTGCCGCCGTTGTCGTCGAGCCACGCCAGCGCCACCCGCAGGGCGGAGAGGGGTGCCCCGATGAGCGGGCGCACGAGCTCCATGTCGATGCCGAGCGATTCGAGCTCCGCCCGGAGCTGGGCGAAGCGCGTTTCGGCGCGGTACGGGTTCGTGAGGGTGTAGTCCTGCTCGATGCTGGCGTCGGGCACCCCGCACAAGCGCTGGATCAGCGCGGCCGACAGGCCGGTGCGGTCCTTGCCGGCGGTGCAGTGGAACAGCACCGGATGGGTGGCCGCCTGCGCCACCGTGCTGAGCACCGTGGCGAACATGAACGTGGCGTCGCGCAGCATGTCGGTGTACATCACGGCGATGTCGTCGTCGGTGACGCCGGCGACGCGGCCCGCCTTGATCTCCTCCATGATCTCGACCTGCGCCGCGCTGTCTGCGCCCGAGTCGTGCCCGAGCACGACCTCGAGCCCATCGGGCAGCCGACTCGGCTGGCGCTCGCGCTCCGACGGCATGCGCAGGTCGACGACCCTACGGAGACCGAGCGTCGAGAACACCGCGAGGCCGTCGTCGGTCACGGTGTTCAGGTGGTCGGAACGGAACACGACGCCGGTGCGCATGCGGCGCCCGTCGGCCGTGGCGTAGCCGCCGACGTCGCGGAAGTTGAGCGTGCCCTCCACGGGGAGGCGGGCGCCCGGCTCGCCCGGGCCGGGGAGAGCGAGATCGTCGGAGGCGGTCATGGCGCCGCAGCGTACGCAGCGGGCGCCCACACCGCCCAGATCACGGCGCGCCTATTGGCTCATGTGCCAGCCACCGTTGGGCGACAGCACCTGGCCGGTGACGAACTTCGCCTCGTCGCTGGCCAGGTAGACCGCGGCCCAGGCGATGTCGTCGGGATCCCCCAGGCGCTGCATCGGCGTCTGGCCGGCGATCATCCCTCGCATGGCCGGTGTCATCACGTCGAGCAGCGGGGTGTCGATGTAGCCGGGCGCGATGGCGTTGACACGGATGTTGCGCAGCACGACCTCGCGTGCCACCGACCGGGTCAGGCCGAGGATGGCGGCTTTCGCCGCGCAGTAGTGCGGTGCCCCGGCTCCGCCGGCGGTGCCCATGATGGAGCCCATGTTGACGATGGCGCCGCTCATCTGACCGTTCATGATCTTCAGCGCTTCGCGCGTGCAGAAGAACGTGCCGTCGAGGTGGATGGCGATCATCTCGCGCCACTCGTCGTCGGGAAGATCGACCGTGGTGTCGATGAACGTCGTGACGGGGCCGCCCGCCTGGAGCTCGCCGATCTGCTGCAGCACCTGGGCCGTGCGCTCCTCGCTGCGCTCGGGGGTGGTGCGCGGCGCGATGCCGGCGTTGTTCACGAGCACGTCGAGCCGCCCGAAGCGCTCGGCCACCTGGGCGAAGCCGGCCGTGACGGCGCGCGAGTCGGAGACGTCGAACGCCACGACCTGACCGCCGATGTCGTTCGCCACACGGGCCGCGGCGGCCTCGTGACGGTCGTTGACGATCACCGTTGCGCCCTCGCCGGCGAAGCGACGACCGATCGCCTCGCCCAACCCCGAACCGCCGCCCGTCACGAGCGCGACCTTCCCCTGCAACCGGTCCATCGATCCCCCCAAAGGTCGTGGTCAATACGTGTTGTCAGAACAGCGAGCCCTGCTCTGGTTCCGGACGCACCATACGCATCCCGGGCCACGGGACGTAGTTCTCCATGAACACCCAGCTGCGGCGATGGATGGCGCACGGGCCGTAGCCGAGCAGCGCGGCGCGGTGCAGCGGGCACGGGTAGCCCTTGTTCGTGTCGAAGGACCAGAGCGGGTAGTGCTCGGCGGCCTCGCGCATGATCCGGTCGCGGGTGACCTTGGCCAGGATCGACGCCGCCGCCACGGGCAGGCAGGTGGCGTCGGCCTTCACCCGGCGCTCGACCCGCTTCACGACGCCCTCCAGGAAGTTCCACTTGCCGTCGAGGATGGCGGCGTCGGGCATCACGCCGAGCGCATCGACGGCGCGTCGGGCGGCCAGCCGCTGCGCCTCGGCCATGCCGAGCTCGTCGCACTCCTCCTGCGACGCCGCGCCGACCGCCCACGTGTCGCACCAGCTCCCCACGCGATCGAACAGCTCCTCGCGGCGCAACTCGGTGAGCATCTTGGAGTCGCGCACCCCGTTGACCCGGCGTTGGCGCGGCAACACGGCCGCACCGACCATCAGCGGGCCGGCCCAGGCGCCCCGGCCGACCTCGTCGATGCCGACCACCACGTCGAACCCGTCGGCCCACAGCTCTTGTTCGAGCTTCCGGTTGGGCGGCTGGCGGGCCATGCCCGAACGCTAGTGCCTCCACCTCAACGGGTTCGCGGTGGCCCAACGGACGGTGAACATATGCTTCGGGTGTCGGCGAACCGGTCGCGTCCGTGGCCACGATGGGCAGATGCTCACGGTGGACGGGGAACGGTACGGGCGACAGGACGCTCTCGGAACACTGGCGGCGCTCGCCCCCTGGTGGGGGCAGCTGGCCGAGGGTCGCGAGCCGCCGCCCGTGTTCGCAGAGCTGGTGCACGCCCAGGTCGACCTGTTCGCCAACGCCCTCGGCGTGCCGACGCCCGAGCCGTCGCTGGCCGCTCTCGACGAGCTGGGACCCCGCTTGACCGCCCGCATCCGTGCCACGAAGACGGGCCACGAGGTGGTGCTGCCACCGTCGTTGCGCCTCCTGCGTCGCGCCGCCGAGGCCCTGCGGTCGGCCGGCCAGCTGCCGGCGCGCACCACGGGCGAGATCGTGCGCGTGAACACGTCGCCGGGCGGGGTCCCGAAGTTGGCGGTGTCGTCGGCCCGCATCGATGGGGGTGGGGTCGTCGGTGACCGCCAGCAGACGCGGGTCCACCACGGCCGGCCGTGGCAGGCACTGTGCCTCTGGTCGGCGGAGGTCGTCGATGCCCTCGCGGCGGAGGGGCACCCGATCGGGTACGGCTCGACCGGCGAGAACCTCACGCTGCGCGGCATTCCGTGGGAGAAGGTGCGCGCCGGGGTGCAGGTCCGCCTCGGCTCCGCACTGGCCGAGTGCACTCTGTTCGCCCTTCCGTGCAAGAAGAACGCCCCGTTCTTCGTCGGGGGCGAGTTCTCTCGCATGCACCACGAGCGGGGCCCGTGGAGCCGCATCTACGCGCGGGTGCTCGAGCCGGGCGAGGTCCGCCCCGGCGACGTCGCCATCCTGGAGCCGTTCGCCGCCACCACCGGCTGAGGGCTCAACGAGGTCGGCGCCGCATCCAGCGCATGCCCATGGTGACGGCCATGCCGGCCGCCAGCCAGGCGGCCGCGCCGAGCGCGGCGAGTGCTGGTTCCACGGTGGCGAACGGGGGCTCCGTGAGTGCGGCGGCGAGCGTCATGACTACCCGGACGCATCCGGGACGGGATCATGACGCCGAACCCGCACCTCGATCCGTGGGGGCCGCCAGCAGGGCCTCGCCGCTCGGTTCGGTCGACGACCAGGTCGCGTCGAGGCCCGGACACGTCACGACCACACCGAGGGGCGCCTCCCACAACAGCGCAGGGCGGGCGCCGTGCCAGCGGACGGCAAACCCGACGGGTCCGGCCATCGTGGGCACCTGGTACGCCGACAGGTTGACACCGCGCCAGGCCAGCGGGAACGACGGCAGGAGGCTCACCGTGGTTCCGTCGCTGACGGCGAGCCGCCTCGTGAGCCACGGCTCGTAGCCGAGGTCGTCGGCGGGTGGTTCGTCGGGCGCCGCCTCTGCCACGGGCATGCGCCGGGCCACCGCGGCCGCGTCGGAGGCGCCACGGTCGTCGCCGAGCAGACGCAGGATGTCGGGCGCGGCCGCCAGCGCGGCCGCGACGCCCCAGGGCGTGGTGGCGGAACGGCGGTACCCACGGGCCAGCTCGCCCGCCGCGGTGGCGACGTCGACCGCAGCGTCACCGTCGCGCCCGTCGAGAAGGTCGAGCCGGGCCAGCGTGGCCGAGCGGTGCAGGTACCGCTCGGGTTCGGCCACCGGGTCGATACCGCCCGCCAGGCACGCCGTGGCGCGCGACCGGCACAGTCGCTCGTCGACCGCCGTCTCGGGCAGGTCGGCGTGGAGCCCGCCGGTCAGCTGGCGCTGCCAGCCTCGCACGACGGCCGCCGCGTCGGGCAGCACGGCGAGGTCGTCAGGCGTGAGCGCCGACGTGGCGGGCAACGCCACTCGCAGCGAGCTGCCGTGAGCCAACGGGAGCGTGCGCCACGACGCGCCGAAGGGTCCGTCGTTCGGTGGCGCCCCCAACGACCGCTGCGCCACCACGTCGGACCGGTTCACGGCGAACGCCACCGACGTGCCCGCCCGGTTCTCGACGGCCAGCACGAGTGCGCCGCCACGATCGGCGGCGGCGTAAGCGGTGACGACTACATCCCCGCCCGGCACGCGCACCGAGGTCTCGACGACGGGCGTGCCCTCGACGGTGCGCTGGCGACGGCTGGGCGTGTCCTCCGGGTGGTGGACGCGGTCCTCGGCGACGATCGCCCAGCGCAGCGTGCCGCCGTCGCCGTGCACGGCGCCGTCGGAGGTGACCACGAAGCGCCACGGCTGCGCCAGGACTCCGAGCGCCACACCGTCGGGCATCGCGCCCTCGGGCCGCTCGGACGGCTCGGACTGCTCGGACGCGTCCGCGCTGCGCCGACCGAGCTTCACAGCCCGCCGCCGCGGCGCTCGCTGGCGGTGTCGCGGGCCATGAGACGGGTCACGGCCTCGCGAACCGCGCGGCCCTCGTGACAGACCGCGGCGACTTGCTCGGTCACCGGCATGTCCACACCCATCCGGCGGGCCAGGGCCAGCACCGACGGACTCGACTTCACGCCTTCGGCCACCATCTTCATGTCCGCCAGGATGGCCGAGATGTTCTCGCCCTTCCCGAGTCGATGCCCGACCATGTGGTTCCGGCTCTGCGTCGACGAGCACGTGGCGATCAGGTCGCCCATGCCGGCCAGTCCTGCGAACGTGAGCGGGTCGGCCCCGAGCGACACCCCGAGCCGGCTCATCTCGGCCAACCCGCGAGTGATGAGCGTGGCCAACGTGTTGTGGCCGAAGCCCATCCCCTCGGCCATGCCCGCGGCGATGGCGATCACGTTCTTCACGACGCCGCCCACCTCACACCCCACGACATCGGTGTTCGTGTACACGCGCAGCCGACCCAACGCGGTGAAGATGCGCTGCAGCTCCTCGGCCACCGTCGGGTCGTCGATGGCCACCACGGTGGCCGCCGGTTCGCCCGCCAGGATCTCCTTGGCCAGGTTGGGGCCCGTGAGCACGGCGACCGGATGGCCCGGCAGCTCGTCGCGCACGACCTCGGTCATTCGCTTCAGCGAGCCGCGCTCGAGCCCTTTGGTGAGCGACACCACCGGCACCCACGGGCGCACGTACGGCGCGAACTCGGCGACGACCTCGCGGAAGCCGTGCGACGGCACACCCATCACGATCACGTCGGCCCCGCCGACGGCATCGGCCAGATCGGCGGTGGCGCGCAGCTCGTTGGGCAAGGTGAACCCGGCCAGGTAGTCGGTGTTGGTGTGGTGCGCGTTGATGTGCTCGGCGAGCTCCGGGCGGCGCGCCCAGAGCACGGTCGGACGGTTCTGGGCGGCGATGGCGGCCACCGTGGTGCCCCACGATCCCGCCCCGATCACGGCGACGTGCACGGGCATGGGGCGAACCGTAGCGGTACGACTGCGCAGGGACCGCCCCGAGGGTTCGGGCGCTTCCGGGACCTATGCTGCCGAGGTGCGCGCTGCGGTGCTGGTACCCGTGAAGGGCTTCGACCAGGCCAAGGCCCGGCTGTCCGGGCTCCTGAGCCCTGGCCAGCGCCGTGAGCTGGCCGGCATCATGGCCGCCACCGTCGTGCGTGCCGGTGCACCGCTGCCCGTTTTCGTCGTGTGCGACGACCACGAGGTGGCGGCATGGGCCGAAGCGCACGGCGCCACGCCGCTCCTGCGCCCCGGTCGCGGTCTCAATCGTGCGGTGTCCAGCGGCGTCGCCGCGCTGTACGAGCTCGGCTTCGACGTCGCGGTCGTCGCCCACAGCGACCTGCCGCTCGCCGCCGACCTCGCCGCGCTGGCGCCGTGGCCGGGGGTGACGCTCGTGCCGGACCGCAGGGACGACGGTACGAACGTGGCGGTCGTGCCCGCCGCCAGCGGCTTCCACTTCGCCTACGGCGCCGCCAGCTTCCGTCGCCACGCCGCCGAGGCCACCCGCCTGGGCTTGTCGTTGCGCGTCGTACGCCAGCCTCACCTCGGCTGGGACGTCGACGTGCCCGACGATCTCGACCACCCATCGCTGAGAGGACTCCTGCCATCGCTGCCAACGAGCCCGGCCAACCATCCGTGAGCCAGGGCTGGTCGACGAACCTCCCCACACCTCCGGTCGCACTCGCTGTGGGCGCCCACCCCGACGACGTCGAGTTCGGCTGCGGCGGCACGCTCGCCAAGTGGGCGGCCGACGGGTGCGTCGTCCACCATCTCGTGTGCACCGACGGCTCGAAGGGCACCTGGGACCCGAAGGCCGACACCGCGGCGCTCGTGGTGACCCGCCAGCTCGAGCAGCGGGCCGCCGCAGCCGCGCTGGGCGCCACCGGGCAGGTCGTGTTCCTCGGCTGGCCCGACGGTGAGCTCGACTCCGGCCTGCGGCAGCGGTGGGAGGTGGCGTACTGGATCCGCCGTCTGCAGCCCACGATCGTCCTCGGGCACGACCCGTGGAAGCGGTACCGCCTCCATCCCGATCACCGTCACGCCGGCCTGCTCGTGTGCGACGGCATCGTGGCCGCGCGCGACCCACACTTCTTCCCCGAACAGGAACTGCCGCACCATCGACCCGAGGCGCTGCTGCTGTGGGAGGCCGACCAGGCCGACCACGCCGAGGACGTGACGGCCTCGGTGCCGACGAAGCTGGCGGCCCTGGAAGCACACGCCAGCCAGTTCGAGTCGACGATGAAGGCGACGGACGAGGACGCGCTCGACGCGTTCCGGTCCCGCATCCGCGCGCGCTTGGCCGGGCTCGGCGAACCGCACGGCTTCGGCGCGGCCGAGATCTTCAAGCGCATCGCCGACCTGTAGCGGCACGCGGAACGGGGAGCCCCGAAGGGCTCCCCGTCCGTACCACGCTCGATCCGTCCGAGGACGGGAACGTCAGGTTGCTCAGCCCTTCTTGGCGGCAGCCTTGCGCGGGGCAGCCTTCTTGGCCGCGGCCTTGCGCGGGGCAGCCTTCTTGGCGGCAGCCTTCTTCGGAGCGGCCTTCTTGGCCGCCGCCTTCTTCGGAGCGGCCTTCTTGGCCGCAGCCTTCTTCGGAGCAGCCTGCTTCGGTGCGGCCTTCTTCACGGCGACCTTCTTGGCCGCGGCCTTCTTCGGAGCGGCCTTCTTCACGGCGACCTTCTTGGCCGCAGCCTTCTTCGGGGCAGCCTTCTTGGCGGCGGCCTTCTTGGGGGCTGCCTTCTTGGCTGCTGCCTTCTTCGTTGCTGCCATGTGGTTGGTTCTCCTGTTGCTTGTCTTGGGTAGGGATCCGCTACTCACGGACCCACCGCATCGTTCGACGCCCGGAACGACATCCCACGAGACGAGACGAGTTGCCTCACTGGCCCAGATGACAGGGGGGAGCGGCCAGCGCGCGCCGGCGTCGCGATCGTGGAGCGGTCGCTCACATCGATCGTCGTACGGGCACGGGTCGGGCTCATCATCGTCATCGAAGGCGCGCCGAGCTCTCGGACGGGGTCAGCGTGTTCGACGCTGACGCTCGTCGTCACTGCCTCGAGGAGCCGGGCCTTCGTCATCCGTTGGGTTCTTTCCGTGTCGAACTCGCAGCGAGTCCGACGCACATAAGACCCTTTTCCGGATCACAGGTCAAGCATTTCGATAGTTGCAAATGCAACGAGCCGCCTTTTCGGATTGGAGTGCTCAACTCCGCCGCGCCGCCGCCGATGATGATCGACGTCATCGACGCCCACGACGATCCACACGCGACGCCGAGATGGGTGCATCATCGCCTTGTGACACAAGGCTCTCCGCTTCGCATCGCCGGCATCGACGGTTGCCGGTCGGGATGGGTGGTGGCGCACGACGACGGCTGGGATGTCGTGTCGACGCTCGCCGCGGTCATCGGTCACCTCGACGTGATCGGCATCGACATGCCGATCGGTCTCCCCCCTTCGTGGGGTCGAGTCGCCGACACCGAGGCGCGGCGGTTCCTGCGCGGTCGCGCCTCGACGGTGTTCCCGACACCGCCCCGTTCGCTCGTCGCGCACACCGACTACGTCGTCGCCAACGCGATGTCGAAGCGAGAACACGGACGCGGACTCACCAAGCAGACGTTCTTCCTCTTCCCGAAGATCGCCGAGGTCGACGCGCTCGCCGACCCCGACCGCCCGGACCACCTCGTCGAGATCCACCCCGAGTGCGCGTTCGCCCGCATGTGCGGCTCACCGCTACCACCCAAGCGCACACCGCAGGGCGGCGCGGCCAGACGCGACGCGCTCGAGCGGCACCTCGGCACGGTGCCCGCCCGCCGGCGAGGCGTCGACGAGCACGACGTCCTCGACGCGCACGCTGTGCTGTGGAGCGCTCGGCGCTTCGCCGCCGGTGCCGCCGTCGTGTTCGGCGACGGCGAGCGTGACACCCGCGGGCTGCCGATGCGGATCGTCAGCTGAGCGCGCCGACGATCCGTGACGCCACCGCCGCGGCCTCCGCGTCGTCGGCGTAGCGCTGGCGGGGCCAGAAGAACCCGCGCAGGCCGTCCTTGCGTCGACGAGGCACGACGTGCACGTGGAGGTGGGCCACGCTCTGGCTCACGACGTTGTTCATGGCGACGAAGGTGCCGTGGGCCTCGAGCGCCACCGGCACGGCCGACGCCAGGCGCTGCACCCGCTCGAAGAACGGGCCGAGCGCGTCGGGCGGCACGTCGGGCAGCGTCACCCAGTGCGTGGCCGGCGCGACGAGCACATGGCCGGGAAACACCGGACGGATGTCGAGGAACGCCACGGCCACGTCGTCGCGCCACACCTCGTGGGCCGGGGCGCGGTGAGCGACGATCTCACAGAAGGGACACGGCGTCATCGCGCCCCAGTCTGCCCTGCCAAGATGCAGCCATGACCGCACCGCGACTGTCACCACTGCCGATGGCCGACTGGGACGACGAGGCCCGAGAGGTCCTCGGCAAGATGATCACCGCCGACGGCGAGCCGATCAACATCTTCGCCACGCTCGCCCGCCACCCGAAGCTGCTGAAGCGGTGGCTGGTGTTCGCCGGGCACGTGCTGTCGAAGTCGACGCTGCCACCTCGTGACCGGGAGCTCGCCATCCTCCGTACGGGATGGTTGTGTCAGTCGCCGTACGAGTGGGGTCAGCACGTGGCCATCGGCAAGCGGTGCGGCATCGACGAGGCCGAGATCCTGGCCCTCAGCATCGGCCCCGACGACCCGATCTGGTCAGAGTTCGACGCCGCCGTGGTGCGCTCGGCCGACGAGCTGCACTCGAGCGCCCGCATCTCCGATTCCACCTGGGCGACGCTGGCCGCCCGGTACAGCGAGGAGCAGCTCCTCGATCTCGTCGCCGCCGTCGGCAACTACCACCTGGTGTCGTTCTTCCTGAACACGTGCGGGGTGCCGCTCGACGAGGGCGTCGACCCGAGCCCCATGCGCCCGCGCTGAGTAACGTCGGGGCGATGCGCGTCGGCCTGTTCGTCACCTGCGTCGCCGACCTGTTCGCCCCCGACGTCGCCGAGGCGACCGTGCGCGTCCTGCGCGCCGCGGGCCACGAGGTCGTCGTCCCTCCCGGCCAGACGTGCTGCGGTCAGCCGGCGTGGAACTCCGGCTTCGCCGCCGAGGCGGCCCAGGTGGCCCGCACGACGCTGGCCGCCCTCGCGGCGGCCGACGTCGACGTCATCGTGGCGCCGGCCGGCTCCTGCACGACGATGGTCCGCGTGTTCTGGCCGGAGCTGTTCGAGGTCGCGGGCGATCACGCGGCCGTGACGCAGGCGACGGCCCTCGCCGAGCGGTTCTACGAGCTGACCGAACTGCTCGACCGATTCGGGCTTCCGCCGCTGCTCCCGGTCGGCGCTGGGCGGGAGCCGGTCGCCTATCACCATTCGTGCCACATGCTGCGCGAGCTCCGCCTCGAGCACGAACCCGAGCGCGCCGTCGATGCCGCCGGATGCGAGCGCGTGGCGTGGTCGGCCGATCGACGCTGTTGCGGCTTCGGCGGCCTGTTCAGCTTCAAGCTCCCCGAGACGAGCGAGTCGATGGCCGACGACAAGCTGGCCACGCTCACCGAGTCGGGCTGCACCGAGGTCGTGGGCGCCGACCCCTCGTGCCTGCTCCACCTGCGGGCCCGGGCGCGTCACGAAGGGGTCGCGCTGCGGACCCGGCACGTGGCCGAGGTGCTGGCCGAGCGTCTCGTTCCGGGCGACGGTCACCATGGCTGAGTTCACGCTGTCGGGCACGACCCTTCGGCAGCGCACGGCCGAGGCCGCCGACGACGAGCGACTGCGTCGCTCGCTGGCCAAGGCCGTCGGGCGCTTCGCCGACGGACGCGCCGCCGTGATGGGCGTGCTCGAAGACGCCGACGGACTGCGGGCCGCCGCCCGGCGGATCCGGTACGACGTGCTCGCCGACCTGCCGACCGTGCTCGAACGCTTCGCCACCAACGCCATCGCGGCCGGCGTGCACGTGCACTGGGCGGTCGACGCCGCCGACGCCAACGCCTACGTGGTCGGCGTGGCGCGCCGCATCGGGGCGCGCACCGTGGTGAAGGGCAAGTCGATGGCCACCGAGGAGACGGGCCTCAACCACGCACTCGAGGACGCCGGCTGCCACGTGGTCGAGACCGATCTCGGCGAGTGGATCATCCAGCTCGCCGACCAGACCCCGAGCCACATCATCGCCCCGGCGGTGCACCTCGACCGCTTCCAGATCCGTGACATCCTCCAGCCGGTGGCGGGCCCCGACCGGCCGCTGGGCACCGAGCCCGAGGAGCTGGCCGGCTTCGCCCGTGGTGATCGGCGCGCCGAGTTCCTGCGCGCCGACCTCGGGGTGTCGGGCTGCAACTTCGCGGTGGCCGAGACGGGCTCGATCGTCCTCGCCGAGAACGAGGGCAACGGCCGTCTGTCCACCACGGCGCCCCGCGTCCACGTGGCCGTGATGTGGATGGAGAGCATCGTCGCCACGTGGGACCAGCTCGACCTCATGATCAACCTGCTGGCCCGCTCCGGCACCGGTCAGCACCTGTCGACGTACACCAACATCCTCACCGGGCCCCGCCGCGCCGACGAGGGCGACGGGCCCGACGAGCTGCACGTCGTCATCCTCGACAACGGCCGCTCCGACGTCCTCGGCTCCGAGTTCCACGAGGCACTCGACTGCATCCGGTGCGGCGCCTGCCTGAACGTGTGCCCGGTCTACCGACAGGTGGGCGGGCACGCGTACGGCTGGGTGTACTCGGGCCCCATCGGAGCGGTGCTCACACCCCTGCTGGCGGCCGACCATCCCGAGGCCGCCGAGCTGGCGAATGCATCCACGCTGTGCGGCGCCTGCATGGACGCCTGCCCGGTCTCGATCCCGCTGCAGGACATGTTGCTCGGGCTCCGCCGCCGCAAGGCCGCCGACGCCGGCGCCGCCGAGCGAGCCGGCTGGAAGGCGTGGGCCGCCGCGTGGAGCCGACCGCTGACCTACCGGGCCACGATGAAGGCCATGGCGGTCGGCCGCCCGTTCACCGGCGTCGCCCACCTGGCGCCCGGCCTCAAGCGCTGGGGCGACGGGCGCGAGCCGCTCAAGCCGGCGGCACGCAGCTTCACCGACCGCTGGAAGGCGGGCGAGGTGTGAGTGCGCTCGAGTCCGGCGATCGGGCCGCGTTCCTCGACCGCCTGCGCCGCCGCTTGGCGGGCGGGGTACCGGCGAACCCGGCGCACCCGCTGCCACCCCGACGCGACGACGTGCCGATCCCCCGGTCGTCGCTGCTCGACGCCGACGACCTCGTCGGTTCGTTCGTCCGCAACGCCGACGCCGCCCGCGTGGTCGTGAGCCGTACGTCGGGCGACTCGGTGCCCGACGACTACCTCGACGAGTTGCTGGCTGCCCATGTGGTGCGCCGTGCCGTCGTGAGCCGTGAGCCCGAGGCCCAGGCCGTCGGCCGGATGCTGGCGACGCGTGGCGTCGAGATCTCGCCCGTGGGCAAGGACGCCAGCGCCGCTGCCGATCTGGGGGTGACGAGCGCCGTCGCCGGCCTGGCCACCACGGGCAGCGTGGTGCAGCACTCGGGTGCGGCGGGCGGGCGCACCGCCAGCCTGTTGCCGCCGGTGCACCTGTGCGTCCTGCCGGCGTCGCGGATCGTGGCGTCGACGACCGACGTGCTGCGCTCACTCGGCGACGGCCGCACCCTGCCCTCGAACCTGGCGATCATCACCGGCCCCTCACGCTCGGGCGACATCGAGCAGATCATCGCCCTCGGCGTCCACGGCCCCCTCGAGGTCCGCGTCGTGGTGCTCGACGGCTGCTGACGCTCAGCAGTCTCCGGACCTGTCGAGGCCAATGGCCGAGTTTCCAGACAAGATGCAGGTGTAGACGGTGCCATTGGTTGAGCTGAACTGCACGGTGACGCTCGGGGGCCCGAGGGTCAAGGGAGTCGCTGACCATGTTGCAGTGACG